>JBILOD010000577.1:0-2707 GCA_044374645.1 Pseudobdellovibrionaceae bacterium
CAGAAACATTTGTGTATGTTCAATTTGTTGTGCGCTGAAGTCAGCCGACTCGAACTGGAGGGAAAAGGTGGAGGCCCCCGCAGTTGATAGCCCGAGGAGGATGAGAGTTTGAATCAAAAGGATTGGTAATCGCTTCATTGGAGGCCCACCTTCAAAAGTTAATTGTTAATCTTTTTTAGATTAAAATGAATCCGCATCGATTGCGTTCAACAGCTGAACGGCAATTCGCTGGTTGCTGATCTTCTGAGTCTCCGGGAAATTGGTTCGCACCACTGCAAAAACCTCTGCCAGCTCCGGTGACATCTCCCCTGATTCCAGCAAATGGAGGGCGTCCTCTTTCGTCGCACGGATCTCTTCGCGGCGGAGTCCCATTTCCTTCGAAAGTCCAGACACGCCTTCGAAAATTGCAGCGGGGACGATGGTCGGAGAAAATGTGGTTATGAGTAACGATGCCAGAGCCGGATGCTCCAAAGACCACAAAGCCATTGCCAGCTCGGCAGTTTGTCCCGGTTGAGAACAGAATAAGCTAAACGCCAGAAGCGTGGTGCCCATGATTTTCTTCATTGAACTATTCATAAAATCTCCTTTGGTTAAGTTGTGACTTCATTATCCAAAGGATTCGAAAAACAAAAGAACGACCACCGTCAGTTTGGTGGTAAAATTGACTGTCAGATTTACACGGGTACTTGTGCCGTGATCACTTAATTTTTGCCGGTTTAGAAAATCCAATATTCAAAACCTTTACTTCCCCACCTCAATTCTTGTGGTTTCTCAATTTCTCCAGAAACATGCTGGCTGGCAGACTCAAAAATCTCCCTTTTTTTGTAGCTAACCACAATTTAAATGAATGGGGATGTTGCACGTTAATCTCGTGAAGTTGTCCGGACTTAATCTCCCGTTCCACCATAAATCGAGCCAAATAAGCGACGCCTCCCCCACCGAGACAGACGCGCTTCTGCGCTTCTTGGCCATTCGCTTCAAAGCCAATGGGTGGCATTTGTCCAAAAAGTTCGAGAAGAACTCTTGAAGGCCGTTGCTGTGCATGGGCCCCAATGGAGGAGATATAGCCAACCTTTTTCAAGACACGATTGAGCGTCGTCTGCGTACTCAAACCTTTTAAATCCGCCCAAATTTGAGCTTTAACAACGAGGCACATGGGTTCCTCCCTTATTGCATCGTATTCGACTTGTGGAATAGGAACCTTTGAAAAAAGTAAACCAAACTCACACTCGGTACTTAATAAGTTCGAAATGATCTCATCGGGAGTTCCAGTAAACACACTTGGTATCACCGCAGGATATTCGTTTCGGAAATCTTGTAAGGGACCAACCAACAAATAATTGGTCACATGATCAGTGGTAGCAAATCGCAGTGGTCCTTCACAAATTTCACGAGATCCTGAGCAGACACGTTTAATCTCTTCAACCGTATTGAAGATCTGTTCGCAATACCGAAACACCTCAATACCGACTTGCGTGAGACTGACCCCTTTTTGAGATCGCTCAAACAATTTGATGGTAAGGCTTTCTTCAAGGAGAGCGACCGAGCGACTTAGAGCCGATTGGCTCACATTGAGCCGTTGGGCTGCCTCGGTAAATCTCCCTACTTTAGCCACTTCATAAAAGACTCTTAAATGATTTAATTCCATAGTTCTGATAGCTTAACATACTATCCATTAATTAGATAGATAATATCTAAAACATCTACTTTTCAGATGTCGCTAAATTACTTATAACTGGGTCCAACAAACAAACACAGGAAACTCAAAACAAGAGACCCTGGTAATAAAGGAGAACTTATGAAAATCAGAAACTTAATCATTACTTTAATCGCAGTGGTTCCAATGATGTCTTTGGCAACAACAACCCAAAAGGTCACGCTCAAAGGTGAGAAAGCCGAAGCCTTGATCCAAAGTCTCTTGATGAGCGGATTTGAAGGTGAAATGAAGGAAAAATCTCGTTCACTGAAAGTCGACAGCCTGGTGACTGTACAAGGTTCAGGCCGACATGAATGCGATGACGAAGACGTTACTTGCGGTTTTAATATTCCAGGAGGGATTCAGACCGCTCAACAAAAAGGTAAGGATATTGAACCGACAGAAGAGATCCAATTATTTAACACTCTCAATACAACTGTCGATCCGATCCTAGCTGCAAAGGGCATCGAGAATGGAGACGCTGCCATGGGCAAATCGTACTCTGACTACGGCAGTATCAAATGCTCTTGGACCCTTTCTAAGGGCGGCCCCTATTTGATCCAAAAAGCCACTTGTACCCTCGAAGTTCCGGATTATTACTAAGCTACGAATGGTTTAGCCTGAATGACTTCCTTGTGATTTCATTCAGGCTAAACAAATATTATGTTTCCTTATTATTAGTTAAAATAAAGGCCACACTGGGCGCAGGTCACTTCAACGGCTAGCCAGTGAACCTCATCATTAAGAGAAGGCTTTACTTCCATACAAATAGTGACACTTTCCGGCGTTTCTTCGGAGAGTTTTGTGAGAGTAAAAACTTTACATTTCAGATAAACCACTTTCTGTTCGAAAAACCAAAAACAACTTTTTACTCATAAAAGGAGATATTCTATGACAATCAATTCAGTGGCAAAGTGCAGTTTAATGGTAATCGTAGTTGTGTTCTCTAATCTCGTTGTTAAGGCGGAAAAATTAGAGCTTCCACCTAATTCATGCGTTGACTATATATCT
>JBILOD010000220.1:0-6550 GCA_044374645.1 Pseudobdellovibrionaceae bacterium
TTGATCAGCGCACACAGAAACTCCGCCGGATGATGGCGCTTCAAATAACAAGACGCATAGGCCAGCAAAGCAAAACTGGCCGAATGACTTTCGGGAAAACCATACTCCGAAAATCCTTTGATATGTTCAAACACTTGCTCAATCCAGGCTGGAGGTAATCCACTTTTATTTAGTCCTTCGCGCAGCCTCTGACCAATTCCCTCTAAGGGACCACTCGAACGCCAAGCTCCAATGGCCCGACGAAGTTGATCAGCCTCCCCTGGCGAAAATCCCGCGAGTTCGATGGCGAGTTTCATCACTTGCTCCTGAAAGAGCGGCACTCCCAACGTGCGCCCCAGAATTTTTTCAAGTTTAGGATGTGGATACGTTATCGGCTCCCAACCTCGCCGCCGCCGCAAATAGGGATGCACCATGCGACCCACAATCGGGCCTGGTCGCACAATCGCCACTTGAATCACAAGATCATAAAAGGTCTTCGGCTGTAAACGCCCCAGCATCGACATCTGCGCCCGTGACTCCACTTGAAATGTACCAACAGTGTCAGCACGATGAAGCATCTGATAGGTAGCAGGGTCCTCGTGAGGCACATCATACAAACTCATTCCCACCGCATCGAGAGTTTTGCGAAGAGCGGACAACATACCGAGAGCCAGTATATCCACCTTCAACAAACCCAGTGTTTCCAGGTCGTTCTTATCCCATTGAATCACCGTGCGCCCGTCCATACGCGCGGGCACGACGGGCACAATGCGAGTGATCGGATCAGCTGATAGCGTAAATCCACCCGTATGAATGGAGGCATGTCGAGGAAACCCACGCACCTCTTCACAGATCCCTTCGATCTTTTCTCGCAACACGGGATCAGGCACCAGCGTCGTCCACTCGCGCTCCAACTGTCGGGCCGACATTGTTCCAACGGGCACACCGAATGCCTTGGCCACCTCACGCAAAGCAGAACGCCGTCGAAAGCACACATGCGTGCACACCATGGCCGCTCGATGCCGACCATACTTTCGATAAATATACTGAATCACTTCTTCGCGGCGTTCATGTTCAAAATCCACATCGATATCAGGAGGCTCACCACGTTCCACAGAGATAAAGCGTTCAAAGAGTAAATTCATCTTGACCGGGTCAATGGCCGTAATGCCCAACACATAGCAAACGACGGAATTGGCAGCAGATCCCCGCCCCTGGCAAAGAATTTTTTGTGAACGCGCAAACTCCACGACATCGTAAATCGTTAAAAAATAATCGGCAAAATGCATTTGTGAAATCAGATCGAGTTCATGGTGAATCTGTCGTTCCACATTTTCAGGAACCAGGCCCGAGTACCGTTTATTGGCCCCCGCCCAAACCAATTTCTCGAGATACTGTTGTGCCGAGAACCCCTGCGGAATCCACTCCGAGGGATAATAATAACGTAACTCTGAGAGCTGAAAGCGACAGCGTTCAGCCACCTCAAAGGTCTTCAATAAAAACTGAGGATGGCTCGCAAATAAACGCTCCATCTCTTGAGGAGATTTTAAACAGCGTTCGGCATTTGGAAACAAACGATAACCCATTTGTTCCAGGGGACGAGTGTCACGAATGGACAACAACACGTCTTGCAATTTTTTACGCTCCCGCACATGAAAATACACATCGTTGCTCGCAACAATCGGGAGAGAAAAACGCTCCGCCAATGATAAAACCTGGGCATGACGCTCACGATCTCTGCCATCCAAATAGCGCACCATCGGCAAATAACATTGTCCTGCAAAGAGGTCGAACAAGGACTCCCAAACTCGACACTTCTCGTACTGAGCTCCGAAGGAGCGCGGCACACAAACCACACCTTTGGTTGTTTCCTGCGACCAAAAATCAAAAAACCTCAGTAACAAGGGCCTGCTAACACCACCGTCGCCCTCGACTATGCCACCAGCAGCCTTGCCACCAGCAGCCTTGCCACCGGCAGCCTTGCCACCCTTGTCACCGGCAGCATTGCCCCCATCGCCATTCCCATTGGTATTCCAATCAGCCTCCCTCTCCGTGCATTGATGAAGCTCCGTCAACCATTGGGTGATTTTGCCAAACCCCTCACGGGTCTCTGCGAGTAAGGTGAACTGACCCTGGGATTCCAAATCCACCAGACTTCCGACAATATAGCGAAATCCTTGGACCCCCTGGGCGCCCGCGCGATCAGCGCTCATCATTGTTGTTGGGACTACTGATTGGGTTGCTGACGGGATTGCTGATTGGATAGGTGATTGGATTTCTGACGGAGTTGGTGACTGGATCAGTGACGGAGTTGGTGGTTGCAATGCTTTATAGCGCTCAAATCCCCGAACAAGCCCCGCCACCGTGTGCACATCCGCCAAGGCCAAGCCGCCCAATCCCAACTGCAAAGCGTGCTCCACCAATTCTTCTGGATGAGAGGCTCCCGTCAAAAATGTAAAGTTACTCTGCGCCAACAACTCCACATAGGTTGGTGCTCTGAGTTTGGTACTCTGAGACTGAAACGCCATCACTCTCCCGAAATCTTACAGAAACTGACCCTACAGAAACTGACCTTGGAGAAAATAGTCCTCTCCCTCTTTGAACAGCCAAAGTTTTTCGCCACTGGGCAAATGAGCGACACCGTAACGACGTTCAAAAGGATCTTTCCAAAACTCACCACAAACAATCTCACTCCATACGACATCACACTGTTGCCACTGATTCTTAAATAATATTTGTTTTTGCTTAAACATGACTCGTTCTGGTTCTGGAAACACCCGCAAGGGTTTCTGCGACAACAGTTCATAAACCTGAGTCATCGGTTCGCGGATGGAGCTTGTTTTTCGATTTCCATGGGA
Source organism: Pseudobdellovibrionaceae bacterium (assembly GCA_044374645.1). Taxonomy (GTDB): domain Bacteria; phylum Bdellovibrionota; class Bdellovibrionia; order Bdellovibrionales; family Bdellovibrionaceae; genus CAUJGP01. The sequence goes on from JBILOD010000220.1 coordinate 2,838, forward strand.
AATCATTTTATACCACTCGCTAGCCGCCTGACGTTTCCAACTCTTCTCAGGCCGATAACTCTCTGAGGGTTCAGCACAAAACACCTTGTCGCGCCCTAAACGAGATTCGATCTTTGTGAGTGACTCAAGCAACATTCCCTCACGCTCTTCGCGTTTTGGATCTAATAGATTTCTTTGCAATCCCTGCCAAACCAACGTCTCTTCCACTCGGATTTGCAGGCTTTCTAGAAGCTGGGGTAGTTTTTGTTGTTGCGCCAACGACTGCAAACGTTCTCTCAACAATCCAAGCCACAACGAGACATCGTGATGAAAGGCCGGCAGACTCAACTGAAACTCCACCGAACCACAAAAATCCATTTCATAGGTGGAGCCCGTCAAAACCACCAAAACGCTGCGCGCACTCAGATTCTTTTGCACCAGCCGCTGATGCAGATGTTGCAAAAGTTGTTTGCCAATAAAATACAAGGGCTCTAGTTGCGTCGCAGGGGCCTCTTCAGGAAACTCATAAAGTTCCTCAATAACCTCTGTGGTTTCAATGGTTGGCTCTAAAACCGGAATCATCCCATGCACCAACCACCAGAGGCGCTTACCCCAGTGTCCCCAACGCATGCCGATCTCGCCTTCGGACAAAGACATAAACCCCTGTAAATGATGAACACCCAATAACCGTAAATCCACGAGCATTTTGGTCAGAGGCCGAAGCGCCTCTGCGTGTTCCCGATAAGGTTCAAGAAAATACTCCAAGGACTCCACTGGCAATCTATTTTTATTTAGTTTTACATTTAGATTTACATTTCGATTCTTATTGCTCTCTTGCCCCTCGGCAAAACGGGCATAAGCGAGAGCCTCCGCAACCATAGCACTCTCACCCACATGGGGTGGACAGTGATCCTTCAGTTCTGGCGCTTTGACTGCGATCTGATCACGCAACTGTGCGGCATCAACCAAGGATTGACTGCGTCCAATTTCAAAGACCAATGTCTGGCGATTGCGAACATAAATCTGCGGCGTGTAGGCACTGAGAAATTCCACCCACGCACACACATCGACAGGCTGTTCCCACCACAATGCAATCCACAATGGAGTCATACGGCAGCCTCTTTCAAAATTTGGCGACACCGGTGCCAGCGCGAAACTAAAGGTGAACGGAATGAGTCCTCGCGACCATCCCGCGCCGCCCAGTCCTCACGACTTTGGCGAAGAGCGTTTGGTGTTCTCACAACGTCCGGCCCCCACTGGGCTTCGACCGTAAACAAGGAGCCCACTTGAACATGCGGCGCTTCAGAAACCAACAACAAGCTGGTTCCTGAACGTTGACATTCTAAATGCAAGCGTCGCCACACCGGCAAAGTCAGGCGTAAATCGGGCGCCACCACCACAGAAAAGAAATGGCTAAACAGAAGCTCCTCAACAGCCCAAAGGGCCCGCTCTCCCGCCTCTAGTAAAAGCCAACGAGTAACATCAACACCTCTCTGCGCCACAGCCGGAGGAAAAAGCGTCACTTCAGGTTCAACCCAAGCCACCGCGAGGTCCGACTGCTCACAGAAAAATTTCACTAACCATTCAAAACGAGCATTACCAAAAACTTCAATCACGCTCCCTTGCGGGATCAGGAGATTTTGATCCTCAAAGCGCCATGACTCCTTGGTCGGAGCCTGAAATTTCTCTTTCAGTTCACGAAAGATCTCCTGTTTTGCACTTCCGAGGGATTTCATTGCTACCCCCGCAACAAGCCACAATAAACACCTTCGATGCGAAAAGCCGCTCCCTCAGGAACAATGATCGGCGCATAACGAGGATTAGCGGAATGCAATTCGAATCGCTGGCGTTTACGCACAAGTTTTTTTATGGTGGCGTCATCGTCAAGCATCGCCACCACAATCTGCCCTGAGTCGGCCTCTGCTTGCCGATGCACAATCACATAGTCGCCATCCAAAATACCTTCATCAATCATGGAGTCGCCCTGCACTTGCAATAAAAAGTGCTCACCCTGGGACTTCAACATCCAGCTTGGCACTTCACGACTCTCTCCATTCTTTCGATATTCTAAAGGTCGTCCCGCCGCCACCTTACCGAGCACCGGCAAAGATTGACTGCATGATTCATCTTGCGGCTCAATCAATTTAAGCCCACGTGCCTTACTCGACCGCTCCAGATACCCTTTAGATTCAAGCGCATCGAGATATTGCTGAACTGTTCCTAACGAACTCAATTCAAAGTGGGCGGCCATATCTTGTAACGTAGGCGCATAGCCCTTCTGCTTAAGAAATTGCTTAATATAATTAAAAAACTTTTGTTGCTTCGGCGTTAGCGGCTCCATACGACCCTCTCTGAAACTCATCGCCCAATGCCGCAATGAATTTCTTATACGTATTTTATACGTATAATCAAGATATACGTATAAAATACGTAAGACAAGAGGAAACACGAAAATGATAAGATCTGGCCAACATTCTGCCGCTGATGTATCTGCAGTGTTTACTTGGATCTATGTGGAAACCTGCCAATTTATGACAAGGCGTCTAAACTGACAGGTTACGCCCACTCGTTGTCATAAAGACCCTTGAGATATGTAAACGAAATGCCATTGCAATTTCCAAATTCTTAATCTTCTTTTCAATGGTTTCTAAAACAGGCCCGACCGGCTTAATTTCCAACTAAACCGGCAAGTTACAAAATAATTAGTTTCAATTTTTATGTTGAATCCAATTTTGATTTTTTTAAACTGAGCAAGGCAGACGCAAACGGCGTATCTTGCGAGACCAGATGTTCCGACACTCATTGAAGTCCAACAAAGGGATAAGAAGGCGCTCATTCTATCATGGCCAGAAGCAATGACTTCAATTAAAGACCGAATACATGGCAGCACTCTCATCCGCAATGAGTCGTCAAAAAAGTACTTGCAATCCTAGACGGGTCCATACATGTTTCAGTGGACGGGAGTGAAAAGAAACTTTTCAGATGCTTTGCACTCTTTAACTCCAATTTGATTCACCTCATGTGTAGTGTCGTCAGCATCTGCATAAACCAAACAAATACTGTCTATGTCTTCAATTTTAACAACATACCTATCTCCCAGTTCTGTTGAAAAAAGGTAGTTGATACCAGTAACGCTTCCCATTTTATGATCTTTGTTTAGATTATTTAACTGGCTGGATCTAAGAATTTTAACCATTTGGTCTATATACTTATCGCTTTTATACCCATCTTCAGTATGGCCGACTAATGGCAGATAAGAAACTACAAATATTGGAATTAAACTAGACACTTTAAATTTCATAATACGTTCCTTTCGAGGTATTGTTTCAAATTTAGATTACTGTGCTCACATTTTTCAGACTGATGGCCTGTCAGAGGCCATAGGTTTTCTTAAGGGACGCTATCCACTCTGACGTTAATTTTAGTGAATTGGAAAGCAAAATTTCTTGTGCCACTCTACTATTTTTTTTAAATTGATAACGATTCACAATATCATTTGAGTCTTCTCCATCAAAGAACCCGAAAGCACTCAATAGCTCAAATTGGTTGCGTACTGGCGAAGCTTCAAAATATCTTGGTAATTCAAATTGTCTATTTTGGGGATTATTGTCGCACTCTATCTTAATGCTATTACCCGTTCGAGTAAAATTCCAAAGCGGGACCTCAATGTGAATATAATCTGCATCACATTCCTTTAACTGAGGATTTAGAATAGGCACCAGCTCATTCTGAGA
>JBILOD010000222.1:0-6531 GCA_044374645.1 Pseudobdellovibrionaceae bacterium
AGGGTGCATTCCTTTAAGACGCGAGATTGGCCCGTGGTGGAGAATGAGCTTCGCACGGTGAATTGGAAGTCCTACTTTCCTCAGGGCGTGCAAGATTTTGAAATCGCGGCGAGTGAATCTCGCATTAATAATGAAAAGCATTTGCGCACGTTTTTAGAAGAAAAGTTTGAAGGGCGTCATTATCAGAAATCGCCCCAAGGCACCGTGGCTTATTTGCGAGTCCATGATAATCAGTTTACTTTGAGTCGCGACACCTCCGGAGAACACCTCCATTTTCGCGGGTATCGGCAACAACAGGGCGAAGCCCCCTTGCGTGAAAACCTAGCCGCCTTTTTGTGGTCCATGTTGATTAAGGATCAGTCCCGTTTGAACGCCCAAGAGGCATTGATTATTGATCCTTTTGTTGGGTCGGGAACGGTGTTGATGGAGGCGGTGTTATGGAATCAAGTGGTTTCCAGTCGTACCTCATCTATACCCTTCGCATCGACCCCTTGGATTTCAAAGGAGAGCTGGCTACGTTTTGAGCGCGTGCGCGAACGTTTACAACCATGGTCGTTATCACTCGTCGGTGTCGATTCTAATGCCGAAGTCTTAGGAAAAGCCCGGGCCAATTTTGCAACAAAGGCTCAGGGTGGTTCGGTAGACTTCGTCAATGAGGACTCTGTGTCAAAGCAGAACCCCAATTGGTTGCCTAAGGATAAACCAGTTTGGTTGATCAGCAACCCACCCTATGGCGGCAAAGGACGGCTGAAATCCGAACTATCTTGGCGCGCCTTGTGGGAAGGAGCCCTAGTGCGTTACCAACCGGTTTGGGCGGTGGCCCTCGGTCCGGAACGCGAATGTCATAAAGGGGATCGGCTGGCTCATTGGCACTGTGTGGAAACCCAGCGTTTCCTGAATGGCGGATTGCGCGTGGTGGCCTCCGTCTGGAAACGACAATCGTAAGTGCTCCATTTAAAAGTTAGCCTGTATCGATAATTTTTTTTGCAAAGTCAGCCTCAATTGTGTTTAAGTTTTCCCAATAACAAAATTGTTTATACTGTCGCTTAATTAAGAGGTGTTTTGGTATGATGTTACGATCGACCGTTCTTGTTGCAGTGGTACTACTTTTAACGTCCTGTAGTTCTTGGCTGACTCGCCAAAGTTGTAAAGACATTGATTGGTATCAGTACGGCCATTCAGTAGCGATGAAAGGTCGACGGCTCACTGGTGATACTCAAGTTAAAAAGTGTAAAGAGGCGGAATTTGAAGTTCCCTATGCACAGTTGGATGCCGGTTTTAAAGAAGGTATGAATAAGTACTGCCAACCAAAAGTTGTTTATGCCACGGGTAAAGAAGGGGAAATCTTTAACCCTGATCTGTGTGATCCAGGGCAGGCGCGCATGTTGCAGGAGCAGTATCAAAAAGGGCTTGATGCCTATTGTGCGGTTGAAAACGGTTATAATGTGGGTGCGAGTGGCAAAAAATACGCCAATGTCTGTCCGCAAAAATCCGAAGCCGCTTTTATGAAAGAGTACCGTCGTGGACGGAAAGCCTACTTGAGCGGGAAAATCACCGAGGCCGATAGCAATATGATTGGCATTGAACGCCAGATTCTGGATTTAGAACGTGAACGTAACAATATTTCATGGAGACTCAATGCGATTCCTCCAGCCTATAAGGCCGCAAAACCAGAGGATGATCCTAACCGTTTTGAGCGAGATCGATTGAGCAGTGACTTAAGCGGAACCGAAAGTAAAATTCGCCGCAAGCAAGATGAAAAAGCGGATCTTTTGAGAGCCAAAGGGGAGTACCAGGCCGAGTTAGCGACCCTCCAGGATTAATATTTTCTATTCTACCGGTGCGCAGAGGTAATTGGGATTTGTATAGGTGGCCCACCAGCCACTGGTGCCTAACATGACGCTTCCAGCAGGACAGCGACAGGGACCTGGGTCGCAAACCTTTCCTGTCCAAAAGGCCTTTGCAAAATTGATTGTGGGTGGCTTGGAACTTCCACACGCTGTGACCTTTTGGGCATTTTTTGGGTCTCCCGAATCCGTAAGGATGATTTTTTGAAGTCGAATAGGTGCGAGCGCTCGTATTAACTTCGTGCTGTCGAACGTGATCACTAACTCTGCTTTAAAGACATTTGGTACCGCCTGTTCGAATTTTTCCAATGTAATTGAACTAACAATGAGACTCTTTGTGAGCAAGGAAGCTTCTTTACCGTTCTCTATGAGAATGGGGCTGCCAGGATCTTTCGTTAAATGAATTTTGGTGAGGCTGAATTTAGTAGCTTTGATAGTGTTTGCATTCGTCGGCGGTGCAGACGACGTCATCGGCGAAGACGCCGATAACATTTTTTTCGACTTCAAGTTTAGCCATCATCTCTGTCAAACTGCGAGTTTCAGTATGAACAGAGTTTATATAGGAACTCATTCCCGCCATTACAATAGCCAGAATTCCTACCGAGACCATTAACTCAACCAAGCTCATTCCATTTGAGTTTCCCGCGTGACGTTTGCAAATCTTTGTATAACATTTAGACTCATGAGCCATGATGATCCCCTCAGTGTGTTACTTCCATTATTCTAAACTTTCCTTGATGACTTTAAAAGTCCTGACGAACATTGATGGCTGGTTTTCGTGAGTTTTCTCGTGATGACATTTCTGTGACATCAAAACCAGCCACCTATGGCAAGATCAACTTGCAATGACGGATCATTCTGGGGGTAGCGATGGGGAATTCTCAATTTGAAGCAGCATTAGAACTTAACAACACTGGGGTTCCACCCATTTGGTTTATGCGGCAAGCAGGGCGTTATCATCAGCATTATCAAAAACTGCGGTCCAAATCCTCATTTCTAGAACTCTGTCGGCAGCCGGAGTTAGCCTCACAGGTGGCGTTGGGGCCCATCGAGGATTTTGATTTTGATGCGGCAATTTTGTTTAGTGATATTCTTTTTCCCCTAGAGGCATTGGGGCGCAGCCTGGACTTCACTGAAGCCGGACCCAAACTGGGGTCGTGGTTACCGCTTCAAGATTTAACTCAATGTGAATCCTTGCCTGAGGCCAGTGCTCGCCTGCGTTTTCAAGGAGAAGCCGTGACCACGACGCGACGGCTACTGCCGGCTCACAAAAGTTTGATCGGCTTCATTGGAGGACCGTGGACGCTCTTTACCTACTGGATGGAGGAGACCCATAAAGGGCCCTTGCTTGAGAGTAAACGTCATCTAAGCTTCTATCCGCAATTCATGGAGGTGCTGGAACCTCTGTTGAAGGCTGCCATCAAAATGCAATTGGACGCCGGAGCCGAAGTGGTCAATATCTTTGATACTTCTGCCGGTGAATTGTCTCCCAATTTATTTGCACAATTGGTGACGCCAGTACTCTCGCGCTTGGCAACTGCCTTTCCTAAACAAATCATGTACTACTCTCGCGGCACCCAACCAGCACACTTTCAAGAAGCCTTTTGGCGGCAAGAGAGTGCTCTTTTAGGAGTCGGTGTGGATCATCGCTGGGCGCTACCGGAGGCTTTTGCGCTTTTTCCTGAAAAAGTGATTCAAGGAAACTTCGATCAAACCCTCTTATTTCTACCGACTTCTGAATTTCAACTTCATTTTAAAAATTTTGTCGCGGCGATGAGGTCTGCACCAAAGGAACATCAGCGGCGTTGGATTTGTGGTTTAGGGCATGGGATTTTACCAAAAACACCCGAGAATCATGTGCGTTGGATGGTGCAATATTTACGGGAGGCGTGGTCATGAGTTTGTTTGCTAAATACGATGTGCCAGCCCCTCGCTACACCAGTTACCCGACCGTTCCTTATTGGAACGATCCACCGACTCCTGAAGAATGGTTAAATATTCTACGCGAGGAAGTGAATCCACAAACGCGCTGGTCAGTGTATGTGCACGTACCTTTTTGTGAAAGTCTTTGCACCTTCTGTGGATGCAATAACACCATCACCAAGAATCATGGTGTCGAACAACCTTATGTTGATAAAGTGTTGAGAGAATGGCAGCTCTATCGCCAATCGGTTCCGCAATTGTTAGCGCGGCCGCTGGCACACTTACATTTAGGGGGAGGAAGCCCAAGTTTTCTAAGTCCGGCGTCACTGGAGCGCTTGCTCGCGGGTTTGTTGTCGGAAGTGCAGCGCGAACCGTGCTTTGAAGGCTCCATGGAAGTTGATCCCCGCCGTACGCACCGCGAACAAATCGAAATCTTGCGACGTTGGGGCTTTAATCGTCTGAGTCTAGGAGTGCAAGATTTTAATCCTGAAGTACAAAGACTCATTAATCGGCATCAACCCTTTGAAGTGACCGAGCAAGTGATCCGTTGGGGGAGAGAATTGGGTTTTGAATCGATCAACATTGATCTTATTTATGGGTTGCCCCGGCAAGATCTGGCATGCATTGAACACAGTGTTGCTCAAACCTTGAAACTTCGACCCGATCGCCTCGCACTGTACAGCTTTGCATTGGTGCCTTGGATAAAACCTCAACAACGTTTATTTAAAGATGAAGATGTCCCATCGGGTGAAGCCAAGCGCCAATTGTATGAGCGCGCGCGCGAACTTTTACTGGCCGCGGGCTATGTTGAAATTGGGATGGATCATTTTGCCTTGCCTGAGGATCCTTTGACAGAGTCTTTAAAGCTTAAAAAGTTGCATCGAAATTTTATGGGCTATACCGATCAAGAAACAGATATCCTTCTTGGACTTGGAGTCAGTAGTATTTCTGAAACTCCACGGTGCTTTCATCAAAATGAAAAACTGTTAGCTCATTATGAAAAACGCATCGACGCTGGCGAAATTCCCACTTTGCGGGGCCACAAGCTCACCGAGGAGGATCGACTGCATCGCGGCCAGATTCGGGACCTCATGTGTCGAGGGGACGTTGAATTGGTTCCAGCGCAGAGGGATGATTTGGAAAGTGTTTTAGCTGAGATGGTGACAGACGGGCTCGTGAAATTTGAGAATAACACTTTGAGTATCACCGCACAGGGACGTCCGTTTTTGCGGAATACCTGTATGGCTTTAGATATGAGGTTGCGGCGACAACAACCTGCGACCAAGGTTTTCTCTCAATCGCTCTGAAATCATCACTCTTTCATCGTGGGGTTTGGCCATGCGCGCACATTCTGATCGTCGGGTTCATATTGTCGGCGGAGGTTTTTCAGGACTCACGCTCGCTTATTTTTTAACAGAAAAAAAGATTCCCGTGACAATCTCTGAGAAAGAGCATTGGGGTGGAGTTATTCACACCATTGAGCATCGAGGGGCCTTGATCGAGTTGGCGGCTAACGGATATCTGGCGTCAAAACGATTTGAAGAGGTTAATCAAAAGATTCAAGCTCCCATTCGTGGCGTTACAGGCCCTCAGAAGCGTTTCATCGTGAAAGGGGGAAAACCCCGCAGCTTTCCCTTGGGTTTTTGCGACCTCGTTCCTTTGTTAAAATTCGTGATTCAATTCCTTCTGTTTCGTGCATCTCTAGTGCCACGACCGAGTGAGAGCATTCGGCAGTGGAGTGAACGCTGTCTTTCTTTGGGGCTCTTTCGAAAATTGATCGAACCGGCCTTGCGTGGAATTTACGCCGGTGATGGGGAGCGTCTGAGTGCCGGACTTATTGTCGGAAAATTTTTTCGGCCCACTCAGCGACCCGAGCGTCCAACGCAAAAGGGTTTGCACACGGGATGCAAGGGGATGGAGTCTTGGCTGCTCCACCTCAAAAAATACCTAGAGCACAATGGTGTGGTGTTTCGCGAAGAGGAAGTCACCGATCTAAAGTCTAGTCTCAAGGACTCTTCCCTCGTGGTCTTAGCTACCCCCCCGAGAGCGGCGGCCCAATTGCTCAGGACTCTGAATGATCCGCGTGCGGCACTTTTAGAAAAAATTGAAATGCTTCCGGTGGCCAGCGTAACTCTGCTCACCGAGAAGTCCGCTCCCTTGCAGGGGTTTGGGTGTTTGTTTCCTGCGACCGAAAACTTTCATTCGTTGGGAGTTCTGTTTCGTCAGAGTTTCTTTCCGGAGGATGGGGCTCCGCCGCAAGAGCGATGGATCCTGCGCGGAGACAGTTTGAATGGGGATATTGGTCCGAAGCACATACAACAAATCTCGGAATCCGATATTTTGGCTCGAGTTGAAAGCGATCGGCATCGCCTCTGGGGGGCGAATGCGCCGCAGGTAACCGCCCAGCACATTAAACTTTGGGATGAGGCAATGCCTCATTACACGACGGATCTCGAATCCCAATTGGTGACGCTGTCTGGGGATGCTTTCACAGGGAGCGGACCAGTTTTTCTGCATGGGAACTATTTAGGAGCGCTGGGCTTGACAGCCCTCCTTGAAAGGTCTTTCACTCTATCCGAGGAAATTGCGAAGGAGTGTTAAAACATGACAACAAAAACTACGGGAGTCCTGTTGGTGGATGTGGGGACACCTAAAGTCTTAACGCGGGAGTCAGTGCAAGAGTACTTGACTGAGTTTTTGGGCGATCCCTTTGTGATTCGAGGGCCCGCGTGGGTGCGTGATATTCTGTTTAAAAAAATTC
>JBILOD010000223.1:0-6521 GCA_044374645.1 Pseudobdellovibrionaceae bacterium
GAGCAAAATGGAATGCCAAAGAGAGTAGCCATCCAAAATTCTATTTATTTGATCCTGGTGTTGCACGGGCTTGTGCCGGACTTTTAAGTGACGAAGTAGATGGAGTCTGGCGAGGTCAATCTTTTGAATCGCTCATTATTAACGAAGTTAGGGCACATAATCACTATTTGAAAAAGAATAGAAATTTGTTTTACTACAGCTATAGCGGCGGATATGAGATCGATCTCATCATTGAAAATAAAAAAAAGACATTATCATTGGCGCAAGAGCTAACTGCAATCGAAATCAAATTTTCTAAAAAATGGGATAAGCGTTGGAATTCGAATTTGGAGGACTTCAAGAGTAAATCTAGGGGGCGGGTTAAGCGTCTTATCGGCGTATATCGGGGTTTTGAAGTGATTGAGTTCCCAACTGTCGTCGTATATCCCGTTGGTGACTTCTTAAATAGGCTAAGTGAAGGTGAATTTTTTTAAAGTAGTACTATTCATTTAATCAAGAATGTTCACAATACGGGAATTTCCTCTAAGGTGACGGAGTTGTGATTTTAGGAATGGCCCCGCGGGTCTCTAACTTTTCGTGTGGGTTACTTAGGAACACATTTTGCACAGTTTTGACAAACTCTGGTCATGACAGAAGGGCCACTCTTATAGTCTTAATAGCACTATCGATCTGAGCCACTTTTTGTCAGTGAGAGTGCCGTTCCTGCGAAAGGAAACTATATGGAATCCCTGTTTCGATTAAATTCAGTGACTTACTCCTATCCTTGGAATGGTCAGAAAGTCAGTGTCTTGCAGGGCATTGACCTCAACATTGCTCCTGCAGCCTTTGCGTGTTTTGTAGGGCCGAGTGGAACTGGCAAGACCACGCTTTTGAATTTGCTGGGTTTGATTGATCGCCCCGACAGTGGTGAGTTGATCTTTGATGGTAGAAATACCAAAGAGTTGCAGGAGCCTGAAGCGGAATTGATTCGCCTCCATAAAATTGGTTTTGTGTTTCAATCCTTTTATTTGTTGCCCACATTAAGTGTTCTTGAAAACACCAGTTACTTTGCTTTGCAGGTTTTTAATTCTGAAACCCTGGCGATCAAAAAGTCCAAAGACGTCTTGGATGTTTTAGGTCTGGCGGATCACATGCATAAGTATCCTTTGCAATTGTCTGGGGGACAGCGCCAAAGAGTCGCTATTGCTCGGGCGTTGGCCAAAGAACCGAAAGTGGTTTTGGCTGATGAGCCAACGGCGAACTTAGATGCAGAAACAGCGACTCGCACGATTGAGGCCTTTAAAGAGCTACAGCGCACACACAATACAAGCTTTTTGTTTTCAACTCATGATCCCCATCTCGTGAGCTTTGCTCAGGATGTTTATGAACTTCATGGTGGTCGCGTGCAACAGGGAGGTTCTAAATGAAACACCTTTTGAAAATAGCTTGGAGAAATCTCTTTCGTAATCGTCGTCGAACGGCGGCGAGTCTTATTACTGTGGCGTTTGGTGCCGCCGGCCTTTTGGTGTTCCAGGGATTCAACACAGGAATCATGAATCAATATCGGGACAACACGATTCGTGGATATTATGGATACGGGCAGATTTTTAGTAAAGATTATTATGGTCGTGTTTTTGAAAAACCTTGGGAACACTGGATCGACAATCCTACAGAGACTGAAAAAAACCTGAAGAAAATTCCGGGAGTTAAAGAGCTATTCCCGCGATTGTCTTTCTATAGTTTTTTAGTAAAGGGCGGAATTAATCTTGCTGGTAAAGGTGAAGGAATCATTCCTGAACGGGAGAATCAGTTCTTTGATAAAATGAACTTTGAAGAAGGTGGTAATCTTCAGAGTGAAGATGAAGTCATTTTAGGAAAAGGATTGGCAAAGAGTCTCGATGCTAAAGTAGGAGATACCGTAACACTGTTGACACAAACTATTCATGGTCAAATTAATGGTATTGATGTGCGCGTGGCAGGTATCTTTCATATGGGTATCAAAGCCATTGATGATCAATACTTTCGCTTACACTTGAAATCGGCACAGCAATTGCTGAACACCGAAAAAATCGAATTATTTTCTGTGGAAACTCTTGGAGTTGAACATTGGGACGAACTCCAAAAGCAAGTGGAGCAGTCATTGCCGGGGTTGCAGCCCGTTCGTTTTGAAATTCTAGATAAGGTTTACTACCAAAATTCAGTTGATTTTTTGGAGGCGCAATTCGCCTTTGTTCGTTCAATTATTTTACTGATTGTGGGCCTAGGGATCTTCAACACCGTTGCCGTCGGGCTGCTCGAGCGTGGTGGGGAGATAGGTGCGCTGAGAGCCAATGGTGAGCGTGTATCACGATTATGGCGCATTCTACTGTTTGAAAATGCATTTATGGGTGTGATCGGTGGCGTTTTGGGCTTATTGTTGGCCGTTTTGGTAAACAAGACTTTACTCGCAAATGGGATACCCATGCCGCCAGGGCCAGGCATCACTCGTCACTATCGAGTGTTTCTTGATATGACGTTCTGGCACTATCTGAGCGCGATGTTGTTGCCCGTGATCACTTGTATGGTGGCCGCAATCTTTCCAATTCGCAAATTACTCACTCAGAGAATCCCCGAATTGCTACGCTCACACTAACGTTACAATACTCAGGGCCTCTTTTGGGCGGCCTCTTTGGCGCTCAAACAGCAGATTTTTGTTTATATTTACAAGCTGCCGCGCCAACCAAATGCGATTTGTAAATAATCAAAATTTAGTTTTTGTTGTTCAAAATAAGTGAGACGACTGAAGTGATAAGAGGCCTCTGCAAAAAGCGGGGTTTCGCCAACGGTAAAGTTGGCGCCAGCCCCTAATTTGGTGTCGTGGGCCGTGCCAGAATATGGGCGGCCCTTCTGACGGGTGACACTCATCAGTAATCCATACTCCACAAAAGGTACAAGCTTCTGTTCCAATAACTGGCTCGGTGTCAGATAGTGTTTCATTAGTAATCCATAGCCCAACTGAGATGTCGCAGCTTCTCCAGAAAAATGGCGGTATTCGAGATCGATTCCAAGTGTGAATCTCTCTGTGAGAATAAACTCGTAGGCACTAGTAAGGCCCAGGCCTAGGGCATTGATTGTTTCTAATGGCCGAGCCAATAAATGGTTTTGGCTGAGGCCAAAGCGGTATCCCTTGGTCAATTCAGTATGAGACCAGGTAGGTTCTGGACTCCACACAAGGGCGCAAAAAATAATGAATGGGAATAAAAACGATTTCATTTTAGCGCCAAGGTGGTTCACTTCGTCTCCTAATGTTTGGAGCGGGGATATTTAGGCAAACCATGGAATTTGGCAAGTAGAGATTTGCGTCGAGTGCAAAACTTTTGAAGCGATCTATAGTTCTATTTTTTACGGCTTTTGAGTGCACGATCTTGACGGACTTTGAGTGAGGGCTCCTCGTGCGCTGTTTTTAAAAAATCAATCCAAAAGGGCGCATCCGCTTTAGGTGCTTTTAACCATTGATCAAAATGTCTATTAGCGATGAAAAGTGGTTCGCGATCATGCCCAATGGTTCGGACGTATTCGCTGGGATCGTGAGTGATTATTGAAAAAGACGGAATGATTTCTCCGGTTCCAGGATCAACCCATTCATCCCATAAGCCCGCGGCCCAAATAATCTTGTCGGTGGCATGGGAAAAACCAATCATGTTTCCACCATACTCACCTTCATAGATAGGTTCTATAAACTCAGAGATCGGAACTAGGGCGTGGTTCTTGAGAAGAGGTCTTTTCCAGGTTGGTTTTGAGCTCAAAGTTTCGATTCTGGCATTATGTGTAGCAAATTTGGGTCTACGTTCCTTGGACCAATTGGGAATCAAAGAAAAATTCATTTTTTCCAGATAGAATTTGTCATTGTTCATACGCACACAAGGGGCTAACTGATGAGGAAGAAAACGTTCATCAATAGTGGATTCATCTTTCGCAAGATCCCTCTGGTTCTCGAGTTCAAGCCCCAGTGAAGAGATCAAATCGGCGTAAGTTGTTCTCAATGAAAATAGCGCACACATAGGATGAAACGCTAGATCGCAAATGGAGGTGAGTCAACTATTCGCGTTATTGCATTTTGTGAAATTGACGCAAAGAAAGGTGCTCGGTTTTTTGTCGACTCACTCCATAAACATGAATACAGATGGCGTAAAGAAGGAAAAATAATTTCAATTTTTTGAGGGGGAGTGAGTGATGTTTGGATTCAATTCAAATCTATTAGTAAAAGGTTTATTTTTATCTTTGAGTTTTGCTGGGGCTGCTGTCGCTAAGCCGACCTCAGGTAACTTCGTTGCAGTGGCCAACCATTTTGAATTGGATTCGAAACTTCCAGAGCCATTTGCTCGTGCAAAAACAGTCCATGTTTATGTGAATCACGATTATCATGATGCTTCTTTAGTTTTCTTAGTGAGTGAGGCTGAGGGAATTGAAATCACTTTTCCGATTGTGAAGGATTCTACAGACGAATGTAACAATCGTGAAATCATTGCAGCACCACCAGAAGGTAGCACGCCTTACTACAAAGATTTTGAAATTAAAGTCATCGATTACAGTGAGAATAAATGTGAAAACCTTAAAATAGCCGCACCAACGTTTGCCTCGTTGAAAAGCTACGAGGTTCGTCATAAAGCAACGACTCATTCCACCATTTTGGCGGAAGCTTTGAAACCCGCACCCGCCGAACAGTAAATAATGTCATCGAGGCCATTATAAATGGTATAATATGAGAACCCATCATTTGAATTCAATCAATGGTGTTTAAGTGATGGGTACCCTAAAAAAACTCACCCTGAGACAAATGAGTGAGTAGGGGATTCCGTCTATTAAAAGTCCAGGGACTTAAGATCTTCCAGCACAACCTTTTGAATCGCAACAGCATCTTCTTCGGAAGTTCCGACGATTTCACTGTACTCGTGTATCATCAAAGCGGTGGATTGCCTTGGAATTTCCGAGCGGATCACTTTCTGGCGGAGCGAATAGGAACTAACACAAAATTTATTTTTAGAATCTGTAGCAATACTTGCATCAACCGGTTGCTGTTCATAATCGTAACAGGGCTTAGAATCTTCAACATCCGGTTTAACAAGGTCGAGTGCCGTGATGATATTAGTTCTGCCTTCGAAGACTTTGGCAAACAAACCATGTTCATTTGGGTCCAGTTGTCCGTTTTGAAATTGCTGTTCTTTGTTTTCAAGATAAAAACGGACATGTCGATAGGATCGTTTTACCAAATGCTCCACAGTTTCACTATCGGGCAAAACATCCGGAGGTGTGGGATCGATCACATTGCCGCCCCCGCCACTCACACCACCGAACGCCTCAGGTGTTCGCGCATATCCTTGAGAAGCAACAGACACTCCGATGAGCATCAATCCTAATGTGATTCTTGATTTGAGCACATGGACCCCCTTGGGAAATGAGCCGCAGCTCCCGTCCTTATTCTACAACTACGCCTTGGCGGATTGACAAGCAATTGAATTTCACTAAAAGAATAAGGGGTAAGTTTAGCAATACTTAAATAGGAAGAGTAAAATGAAACTATCGGTCTTTGAATATAAGAACTATAAACGGTTTATACGCGATTGGATGGAACAGGCCCCTCAGCAAGGCCGGGGTATGCGCAAACAGCTTGCGGAGGCTCTAGGATGTCAAATGGCCTTCATTACTCATGTATTATCGGGCGATTACCACTTTAGCGCAGAGCAGGCGGAGGCTTGTGGGCGCTGGATGGGGATGGATGAAGAGGAAAGTGATTTTTTTCTTTTGATGGTCCTATACGAACGTGCAGGTACCAAGGGATTGCAGAATTTGCTCAGACGCCAGATTTCCGAAAAACGCGAAAAACAAGCCATTTTAAAGAAACGAGTGAATATCACCGAAACCCTTTCGCTCGAGGATCAGTTGATCTATTACTCGAGCTGGCATTATGCGGCTTTGCATATGGCGATATTGAATCCGGGTTTACGCACCGTCGAAGCTTTGCAAAAACACTTTCAATTGCCAGCCGTAAAAATCATGAAAGTCCTCGAGTTTTTGCTCACCAAGGGGTTTGTCGCGAAAGAAAAAGATCGATTAAAAGTCATCAAGCCTGTTCTGCACCTGGAGCATAATTCTCCACTGTTAACTCAACACCATTCCCATTGGCGACTAAAGGCGCTCGAATCTATCGGTTCTAAAAACCACGAAAATTTGCATTACTCCGGAGTGATGTCGCTTTCCAATGAAGATTTTGAATGGGTCCGAGAGAAATTATCGTTACTTTTGAAAGAGGTGGTAGGCAGATTGGCCAATTCTCCCGATGAAAAATTGGCCTGCTTGAATTTTGATTGGTTTCAAATTTGACGCTTATTGCGCTTTGCCGGCATCGATCCAGCGAATCACAAACTCGACATCGTCTTCCGCGTCTTGAGGCGTTCTAATGTTTCGGCGGAGAGTTGGTGTATCACGAGTGTTGCAAGTTCGGCAAAGCGGAGCGCTTCTGCCGCATACGCTGTGTTGACAGGTTTCATAAAATTTAAAAACTC
>JBILOD010000010.1:0-21242 GCA_044374645.1 Pseudobdellovibrionaceae bacterium
TTGAAACCTGCAACAGATCGATGATGTCTGAAGTTGAAAATGGTAGTTTATTGACAAGGGCTTGAGTTTCGTTGGGTGAGGGTTGTTTCTCCAAGTAAAGCTGAATAAACAGTTTCAGTTCCTTTTGAAAGGCTTGTGTTTTTTGGAACTGAGTTGGATCCTGTTTTGCGAGAGTTTCTATCATTGCGACCATATCGGTACGGCGACGGAAAACCTTTTTTTCATTGGCATACTTTAATAGATCGACCTGGATTTCGGGATCGATCAGGAATTTGGATGCATCGATAAGTTCAACGCTCTCGGGGTTTGCGGCAAAAAACTGATCGCGTTTTTTTTGCCATAACTTTAAGACCATTGGCCGCGCATCTTTATCCCGTGAAAGGGCCATTCCCAGGCTCAATGCAAAAACGACCGGGTCCTCTTCGTGCAGGGTTGCAAGGGCAGCATAGGTTGCAGGGCGTTTGGTAATGCGATTGAATTCCTTGATGTGCTCCTCGTTGGGACGCAGGGAATAGAAAAGCTTCCATCCGCGGGCGAGGAGTTTTTTAAGGTGGGAGTTTGGATGTTCCTCTTGGGTGAATGCGAGCCAAGCTCTATAGGTGGGAAGGTAGTCATCAATGGACTTGATTTTTGCCAAAGCGGTTTCCCAATAGAGTTCATCAGAGGATTTGAAGACTCCGATTCCGGCATGCTGGATCAATTGTTCCAAGGTTAGGCCCTTAGCCACTATGGACTTTGCCAAGGTGTTGAGTTGTTCGGAATCTTTAAATAAATCACCTTTCATGGCGTCTGTAATTTCGGAGAAAGTAGGTTCTGTTAACCAAAAATAGGGGGTCAGTAAATTTCTAGAAGCTTTTTGGAAGTTATCAATTTTTGTTTGTTCACTGTCAGAAGTCCGTGCAGCTTTCGAGATCAGCGTTTTTCGTTTTTCCAAAAGATCCCAATAGGCCTTTGAGTGAATCTTTGTATAGTCAAGAAAGCGCAACAAAAGAAGAAAAGTATCCGCGTCGGTCTCTTTGGTTAAGAGGTTTAGTAAATCACTCTGAGGTAGGCCTTTCAAATAAGCTGTTTCTTCAGCGGTTGGTTCAACCAAGTGGGCCCGGAGACCGAGTCTCAGACGATGCAGGATACCCAAATCGTGTCGCGAGATTGCCTGATCACCGCTCAATAGGGAGAAGTAGCCTATTAAGTCCAAGTTTAGACTCTCTGGAATCACAGTGAGAGCGTTGCGATTATGAAATACGATATAGTCTCCCTCGCTGTCGGTGTCGAAGTCGACGCCTTGGCGGGCATTCGGATTTACTTGAAAGCGAATGGTGAAGCCAGTGCCCCGAAATCCTGAATTACGGCCTTTTCTAGTATAGAAACCATCGCCAAGCGCAGCGGATTCGCCAGGAACTCCTTTCCTTGACTCCAAGACATTGGGCACCCCTTGGTGCGAACGAGTGATCGATTCAAAAATCAAAAAAGAAGTCGTTTCATGAGCCACAACATCAATTCCAAGAGAGGCAGCCGTAGCTCCTTTTGTGCCAAGGGGAAGACTGGGTAAGGGGCTTCGATTCATCCACCAGGCGACGGAGTCTTGCTGTTGAATATTTCCAATTTGCAGGAGCTTTTCGCCCAGCCCCACTCTTGTGAGCAGTTTCATTGTGTATTCAACATCAATGGAGTTTTGAATGAGTTTAGGAACGTTGTTCTGAAACCAGGTTTCGAGATAACTGTTTCCCTTAACTGAGGCAGGGTCAAACTCAGCGATGAGCTTCTGGATGATTTTGAGATCTTCGTCCCAAAGTTTTAATTCAAACTGAGAAGCTTTAATAAGGTAGCGGATCACAGACACTATTGGAGGGTTTCGACCTTGTTGAAAATACTGAGTTTCGTGATGGTTTGGGGAAAAGTAATAATGCAGTCGTCCTTCGATGATATCCATAAGAAAGTTATTTTGGCCGAGGTTGTCCCAATCACGCAAATCCCGGACGAGGTGCTCTGGTGTGTCAGGAGTCGTAATCTCGATTAAACCAACCGAATTAGAGTCAGTATGTTGGTTAAGAAAATCAGAATTATTGAGTAAAGCGATTTTGCCACCGAAGTTCTCGCGAAGGGATCGCACCTCCCAAGAGTCTTTTGATTGTTTTGATCCTTGCAGGTAGGGAAAATTCTGCGTCAATAATGACGCTAGTTGATTGATGGCCGCTCCAGGTCCATCCACAACAATGTCCATATCCTGGGTAGAACGATAAATATTAATATAGCGAAAATCAAAACGATCAGGGAAAAAACGGGGATCACCCTTTTTCTGGAGGAAATCCCATTTTACATAATGAGCGAAGGCGGCAGCGGTGCCACCAAACAAATAAACTTTGACACCGAGTTTTTCGGCTTCTTTTTTGAGAAAAGCAAATTCATCAACCTTGGTGAGGCCATCTTTGATGGCATTGCGAAGTTCGGAAGTACTGAGAGTATAGCTCGTTTGAGCCGGTGCCGTCGTGGCCAGACTAATGTGGCTCAATGTGGGCAATGCAATAGCAAGAACTAGCCCCAATATTGCGTGGGCTTTGTTCATCGCATTTTTTCGCAACCATTTGCTGATGACCATGTAAGTGCCCTTCTTGCATCTTCAAAGTAAATGTAAATAGGTATTATTTAATGCCCATCTAACAAAAGTACCTCAAAGGTGCGTGGTTTTCAACTGTAAGGATCTTGACGGATGGTGCCCTTAAATGCCACTTAATCATGATTCAAAACAGAGTTGGTAATACAGGATTGTTGAACGAGTTTTTCAGATCGGAAGCTCTAAACTTAAACCAATGCAAAACCTCAAATGAAATACCTAATTTTGTAGAAAATGACCGGTCTATCCAGACTTGCATTGTCAGTAAGGAATTTGTGTGGAGGCTCAGATTTACCGGCCCCACCTTTAGGTTGAGTCGCAATAGAGATATAGCTAACCTAAAGATGTTTATAGGCTTCGTTCAAAATCACAAAGGGTCCCTGAAGAAGCACAATTGGGCAATTTGCTGCCAGGAAAGGGCACGCTTTGAAGTGACTTATTTCAGTTATCTGGAAAAATTTAAGGCATTACATCGATTACTTTGTGCCTAACTTGAATGGTAAAGTGCGACGGATAAATCCCGATTTTCACCTTGGATCAGGAATGGTAGCTTTTGTCGCCAACTTTTGGTGCCGATATTGCATGATGGGGCACCATTGGTTTGATTTTTAATCACAATAGCAAGAGAGGTATCTATGCGAAAAGGTATATTGATAGCAATTTGTTCATTTTTAGGGGTTAGTCATTTTGCAATGGGATCTTCTACCCTATTTTGTTCCATTGGTGAATTGAATACCTATGGTCTGTCAGGTGGAGGTTCAATGTCTGGTGAGTTACAACCTGTGGGTGATCTATATCTTGCGATGTCCACCTCCAATGAATTGCATTGTACTCTAGAGGACCTAAGCGGGAATCAAATTCCTTATATTGTTCGATTTGCAGGTATAGGCCCAGGATTGAAAGTTGCCACCGCTGGATTAATGATCCGTTGCTCGGGCGATCAGCCAGACGGTTTTTACATTCAAGGTGGATTCAGCTGTGACTTAGGAATTGGATGTCAAGTGCGGTATGCCCGAAGTCAAGAACAGTCTTGTACTGTACTTGGTTTAGAAATCGGTGTTGGTGCAGAAATTTCAATTGGAAAAATGGAAATTATAAATGTCTCTAATAGGAAAGTTAAGCCGGTCGATGATTCCCCTGACGAAAAACAAGATTGAAGATTGTAGCAAGTTAGTTGCCTACGATGTTTAAAGAAACTGCCGAGTTCAGTGTTTTGGCGCTTTTTTCTGAAGAGACGAGGGACAAAACTGCATGGAGTATGAGACGCGGTAGCATCCATTATTTTCAACGGTGATGCTACAGGAATTTCGCTGTATGAGATTAATTGAATGTTAAAAAAGAAATCATTCTTTTGGATTGGTCTGATTGGGTGGCTAACGACCATTAGTTAAACCAGGGTATTGTGCGGCGCCCAAAGTTCCTTAGGCTGCCTATTTTTGCTTTGTTGAATTGACGACAACGTCAAATAAATGACTGGAAAATAAAATAATCAGTCATTCCTCAATGGAACTGTGATAGGGTTCAGTGAACCCGGTTGAAAGGCAAAGATTCGCTTATGGCGCGCAAGACTGAAATCAAAATTACTCCAGATATTACCAAAACAATTCTCAATGAGGTGTTTTCGTCTGAGCTGACTCGCAGTGAGCGTTCTAAACTTAAAATTATTGAGACGGCCATTGATAGTTTTGCTGGAGCTTCTGCCGACCTTCTGAATTACGAGGATATTGCAAGAGCGGGTAAGCTCAATCGTTCTTTGATTAATTATTACTTCCCTAAAAAGGAAGAGTTTTTCGAGATCATTATCAAATTCATTCGCGCGACCCATCAAGAAATTGCAGTCGCAGAGTTGAAAAAAGCCACCACTCCAGAACAGGTTATTTTTTATTATGTTGATTCGACCTTTCGATGGATTGACGCGGCACCAAATCATGTTAAGTCGTGGATTATGTTTTGGTATCTCAGCAGTTCTGACCCAAAACTCCGGAGTCTCCACAGTGCATTGACTCAAATGGGTGAACTACGAATCATCGGGATTTTGGAATCCCTTCCGAAGCCAAAGGCGAAATTAAAAAAATCGGAATTTTCTTATTTAGCGAAATCTATCCAGAGGGTGATTACAGGAGCATTGATTGAATCCATGACAGAGAGCGAGGGACCAACGCGCTCGCGCTTGCGGCACGATACCTGGAAACAGTGCCGGGACCTTTTGGTGGCTAATGGTTTTCTTCTTTCTCAATAAAAGCACCATAGTTTTCGTTCCATTGATCGAAGATAAAGTACGTCAGTGCTTGTAGGTCGTCTGCAGTGAGATGTTTTTCTACAAAAGTTGGATCGGTGATGGCCTGAATAAACCGTCCAGAGTCAGAAACAAAAGCCGCTGCCTTATTGAACGAGTCTTCCATGATGCTTAAACTCGGGTCTACCGAATATCCAAACTGCGAATAGAGACGTCGCCCTTCCTTTTCTGGGTTGTAGGTCATATGGGACATGGCTTTGAGCGTATATTCTAAGGATTTGCCAAGGGCATGAACTCGGTAAATCCAGGAAGTCAGTATTTTTGCAAAGATCTCTTTTCGTTGAGGATGGTCTTTTGCCACCCACAACCGAGTCACTTCGAGGTTCTCCCCACTGTAGAAAAAAATTGGGCCTTCTCGATGGTCTGTGGTCTTGGTGGAGGGACGCTCAATGCGTTCCAGCACAGCAGGCCGAGGCAAATTTTGACCTGAGGCCAGGCGGTTCTCAAAAGGAAGAAATGGAATGGGTTTCGACCAAAGTTCCCGCTCGTAATTGGCATCGCCGTATGGAATTTCGTCGGAGTGATAGCGGGCCACAGAGGTGCCGGTCATACCAGTGCTTCGTATCCATTGGTGTTGTTCAGCACTCCAATGATCCACCTTGCCATAGGCCGCCGAGTTAAATCCGACGATACCAACAATTCTACCAAACTTGAGGTCGGCGGTGAGTTCACGAATGAGTGTAAATTCAATTTGGTCTTGCATCGAAAGTGCTTCCTTAAACATTTTTTCAAGGAAGGCCTCAGTCCAATCCCGGCGGCCCACGTAATCAGGGAAAACGGCGGCATGAATTTCAATAAAAAGTTCCAAAAATTTCTCCTGACCTTTGGAGAGAACATCCTGTTCACCTGCCGTCTTCAAGCCGAAATAGTGGCGACCACGATTAAGATTTTCATCACGAGTTTCAGTGGACCGAAATCGTCTCACCTTTTGCAACATCAAATGCTCTTCGCGATAGAAGACCATCTCGTTCTCAATCATTAAATGGTCATTAGGGTCTCCCAACGCTGGTCCCACTGGATAAGTTTCAAGGCGTACGCCAGAGGAGCCTGGCCAAGTTTCATTTTGATGAAGTAAGCGCATCGGTCTGTGATTCCAGGCGCCCTCAATGTAAAGGGCCCCTTCGAAAAAACGGTCGTAGGTAGGATTGGTTATATGGTTTTCGACTAATTCGGAGACCTTTTGATATTGCTGCTCGAAGGAGGGTGAGTTTGCAGGGTATAAAGACAAATTGATGTTAAAGAGTTCACCGTTCGCACTCATAAATACGGCCCAATGGTCTCCAGAACTGAGATCGCGATAACTGTACTGGTAGGGATAAGTCGCGAACACTGACTGCTTCAAATGCTCATCTACGTGTTGATCAGTAATACTATCCCGTTTAAAGAGAAACTTCGGTAAAAGATGAAAACGATAATCATCAGCTGGAGCTGCGATTGATTGAGGCACAATGAATTGTCGTTTGGAATGAGACAGCTTGGCGCTCTTAAGTGCCAAGCTCTGCAAATAGTTTTTCCAATCCTTTGGAGGCCAACTGGGTTGGGCGATGGCCATCGAACAGAGTGGGTTAAAGGAAACCATTCCGTGCGCAGGCACTGAACTTTCAGCAAAAGCTAACAATAAGATTAGGAGCCACCGACAACTCATATATTCCATTCAAATGGTTATAATAGACCATTTTACGAAACTCTGACCTAAAGGTGCAACTGTAAGAATCTATACACCTGTTGAACTTTGGTTAGTTGGTGACAATTGGGGGCAGCTCCTAATGCTAGTTCCCTCTGAGCTATAGAGTTCTCGGAGGATCACTTGTACGAATCGGGCAGCACCTGCTGGCCATTAAATTCGTTGATGTCGCCAATTCGAATCGTGTTTTCGCCGTTTTTGAGAGTGAGATCCACATTATAGTAACCCTTCACCTCAACACCATCAACATGGCGTGCAATACCAGTATTCAAGAATTGAACCCGAGCATAAATACGTTGATTGGCATCTTCGAATTCATACATATAGTCGCCGCCAAACATCATTACTTCTAGATTAGTTTGTGGTGGAAGATAAACAGAAACTGAACCCAATTTGTTTTCAGCATAAACCTCGAGAAGGCCATCGCCATGGTCGGTGCAACTGAATATGACTTCCTCTTTTTCAAGCCACTTTGCGAGTCCTTTTTTTCGCTCGCCATAAGATATTATTCCATTATCCTGACTGTGAATTCGGCAAAATTCCGAAATAGTCATCGGTTCCTCAGCGATAGCCGGATTCCGACCCATTAAACTCGCGACTGCAACGACGGCAGCAATTACTTTCTTCATAAATACTCCTTGGTTATAAGGGGTTTTCACTCAAACCCGTAAAATGCTCTTGACGCTATATATCATCAGATTAACGAATTCGTCAAGATAATTATCAAAAAGGTCTAATTCGGTGAAATGGAGGAGGTGTTTGATGACCTCCGTATCTGTGATCATCGTCAGGTAGGTTTCAACCACCAGGGCTTATTCATTGAACTCACCCAATCGGTACACGATGTCTATGAACAGGTTAAATTTTCCAAATTTCAGCTTGCGCCCCTGTGTGCTGAGGTTGTCAAAAAGTTAGACAGTCCATTGTTTCCCATCCTAACTCCGCGTCTCTTTTGCTGGCATAGGCTTCGCATCTAAAAATCGAAGTACCCACCAAGTGTTTGTTGGTGGGGGCTTAATTCGCAATGTCCGAGGAGTTAAATTATGTTTAAAAATCATCTATTACTAGCGATGAAGCTTACCTCATCCCTCTTATTTGGGCTAATTAGCCTGCCCCTCCTTGCTGTCAACTCGACACAAATTATTCTTACAGATAATACATACCTTGTCGCCACTGGCTCTATTGAGAGCTTTCTCGATGACGAAAATCTAGCGAAGATAAAAGATGTTGAAGAGCGAAAGCTATACCTAGCTTCAAAAGCTAAAAACGAGGTCTTTGATGTTGAAATGGCGTACTCGGATGCGATCGGAGAGGACAGGTATAAAGATCGTGAAAAGTTTAACCAGGACTTAGAAGCATTTAAAGAGCGATTTCCACAGATTCTAAAAGATCATCTCAAACAAGTTCTTGGCAAATTTCCGCATCGTGTGGAAACAAAGGCGGGGGCAGAGATTGTCACAATTGATCAGGGCGTTGAATTCTGGATTGAACTCATTTCAGCAACTGACCCTCAAAAAAGGGACGCCGGCCAAGTGTTGCTGTCTCATCGTTACGCCGATGAGTATGCAGGTTTTGCTGGGTCATTCGTAAAAGCTCTGGTCGGAGAGTTCAAGCGACTCACTCGAATCATTAAGACGGATTTGCTTTCAGAGCTTGAGTGGAAAGCAGTGATCTCGGTTGCCCGAAATGAGGGTTTTGCCATGTCTCGGCACGGAGACTATATCGTTCTTGGAACGGGTCAGAGTTTTTTATTGGCTGATGGCATCTTTGAAGATGCAGAAAAACTGAATGATCCAATTTTAAAAAAACAGTTTTCGCGAGTGACGGAATTTCTGGCCTCGAAGGGAATCGATATCGAGATTGCAGAACACCAGGGAGCTGCCGCATTTTACTCGCCGCTCGAAAATAAAATGGCTTACGTTATGCCAAGTCGGAGTGACTTAGACACTCACTCCCATGAGGCCACTCATGCGCGCTATAATAAATTCGAAGAAACCTATCGTGCGTGGACCACTAAACGAAACTTGGCCGTTCCTTATGAGGTCGATGGTCCAGCGTTGGGGTTTGGACTCGGCTTCGGTGGATTCATGAATCTGCTCAATGAACTGAATTCTTGGCGCATTGGGACTTCGTTTTCAGGTCCCATGACAGACCGTCAGATTTTACGTCTTCTTAAAAATTCCTATGGGCGCCAAGCCGGCAAAAAAGCCGCTGAGGCTTTTGGACAGATCTGGACGGCGGAAAGAGTTAACGGGCAGTCGGTACCTCGAATGATACTTCAGGCTACTCGAGCATTCAATCAGATGAGTGAGTCAGAGGCCCTGTCCTATGGCCAAAACGCATTGATTAATAAGGCTGAAATCGAACAAATCAATTTTATTCGACTTGCCGTGGTTCGCTACAAGGAGAGTACCTTGCCGCCAGCTTGGGAGAATGTCTTGGGAGAGCTTGAACGAGTTGGCGCGACCGATACGGTTCGCGCGCAATCCAAGTGGGCCCTTGAACGATCTAAAACGGCAGTGCCTTCAGCGGAAAGTGCAGAGCAAAAAACAGCGTATAAAGAATTAAAAAAGAATGCTGAAAAATGGCAGGAGGCATTGGTCAATGAAAAAATTAAGGTCATACCCCTTTCCTATAAGTATAGTTACATAACGGCTCTTTACTTTGCAGTTTCCCAAAATATAAGTGACTACAATACTGTGATTCAGGAACTCCAAAAGCGATTTGGTGAAAAAACAGCTAATTTTGACGAAAGCGAAAGAGCGGTATTTAAAGAAATTCTAAATGAACAAGAAGGTGAGTCTTTTGACCAAAAGTTTATGAACCACCTGGCTCGACTAAATAATCGAGGATTTCAATGGCTCTGGAGTGAATTCATCAAAAAACCGACCTATGACCTGAGTGATTTGTTGATTGAACACCACTTAGCAGAATTCAGTTCCAATCATATTAAGAAGATGTTGGGTGTTGTGTTAGATCAAAAGCGCAGTCAAGATGATCAGGAGTATGCGCTAAAGCTTCTAACCGAAGTCTTTGAAAAACTCGGATTTGAAACTCTTTATGATGTTTCTGATTATCCTTCGATGATTCGTACCCAGAAGAGTATGAATAAGAAGAATGGTTTACCACTTGATGCTCATCTACCTGTGAGAAGAAAACCACAGCCTCAGCATTGGCTCTTTAACTCGAGTATTGATGAATTCCTCGCAGCGCGAATGTTTGATGGTCGGCCAGGAGTGTATCGACTTGATCTCATTAACTTTCTAACGACGCACACTTTTCCCGAAGAACTCCCAAATCTAACGAAGAAGGTCATTGAAGCCATTGTTGCGGACACTGGCGAAGTCAATAAAAACGACTTGTGGGTCGCCCGGATGTTCCTGGTTCCTAAAGAAAGTTTTATTTACTCCACTCAAATTGTCTGGCAGCACCTGATAGCGCAAGCAGTGTTGAATGATTCTACTCCCAGTGAAGTGGCCCTTGAGTTTCTTGCAGAGTACTATCGGCTGGCGGTGAGTCCAGTTCTTCCCTCAAACAGTGCCAAACTGAATTCTAAAGATCAACTCAATGAGGCGGTCCGACGAGAATCACGAGAGGACATGCAGGAAGCATCGGCGAGGGAGCGTAGATTTGTTGAGCGCGCGGGGATTGACCTTTGGAAGTTACTGGCCCACCAGAGTCAGAGGGTTCGTCGTGCGGCTCGTTATGCGTTGGCCACCCATCCGGCCTATTTACTGGAAGTTCAGGATAAAATTTTGTCAGCTCTACACGCGGATGATTCCAAATATCGTCAGGAAGCGATTCAGCTGGTCTCATTCACAAGGCCTGGCTTTCTGCCGAAGGTTGATCGTTTTCTGAAAAGCCAAAGATTCACTCATCGTCCTGGCGAGGAACGGTTGTTGTCTCTTCGTCTACCGCCGTCAGAAGCTATGTTAGGATTTCAAGAGGTGAGTGATGACTCTGTAGCGCCAAGTTGCAAAAAAATTATTTCGAAATAAGAGTAAACTATGAATACCCTTGCTTTCGGGGATACCCTAGGCTTTGCCCCGCCTTGCGATTAAAATGCTTTAGGCCCTTTGCGCTTTGATTTTCATATTCGTCAAAGTGATGTTGGGCCCAATCTTGAATAATGCATCTCACGGGTCAAGGGAAGGACGGGAGAATCTGATCAACAAACCAGGTCGACCAGAAAGTCCATGGGCAGAGCAATCCTGTTGAACGGACAACTTGCATCGGTTAGCAACAAATCCTTATTTAAGCACGCTTTTGCAGATTTGATCATCTATTTTACGATTTACAATAGCGTCGTGCAGGCTCACTGGATATTGACCTCGAGGTTTACCGTCCAGTAAATAGTTTTGGAATTCATACTTCAATGAACGCTCACCTGTATTATGTTGTTCAAACTGCTTATGTAACTCAAAAAAATCGAACTTTAGGGATAAAGCTCTATCGTAGCTTGTCTTCTGAAGAAATGAATCTTTCAATTGACCTTGAAAACGATGGTTATTCCCGTCATGTGTGATGATCACTTCAAGTTCAACCTTTTGAGCACTCGGATCAACTTGTTCCAAATCTTGTATGACTCTGGTTGCTGGATCATATTGAAGCTTCAAAATTATATGGCCATATCCAATTGGTTGAGATTGATTATTAAAAATGGAAGGAACGATCTCATTTTTACTATTCACATCGAAGATTAAAAATGCATCATGTCTTTTCGATAGATTGATTCTAACAGACTTGAGGTGGCTTAAATTTACTCGGTCTGTAATATCATAGGTCTTGAATTCGGGATTCAAATCCAATTCTGCAATGATTTTTTCAACAAAATCGATTCTTCAACTATCAATCTTTGCAGTATTATTTTTTATAGAACCAGTTTCGCTAAAAGCAGTTACAGCAAACATTGCTCCTAATACTAGGATAAGTAATTTCATTTTAACTCCTTTGTGCCGCTATAAATGGTTTGAGATTGAGGTCTCAGATTTCAAATTCGTACGGCAGTTGAATTGCAAATCTACATGAAATGGCTGTCAATTTCAACTGTAGAGATTCTGACATTCAGACAAAAAATGTCAATGGTCACCCCCTCCACTAAATCAAATCCTGTTGTTACATTATTTACCAGTACCATTGGTTGGTTAAAATGTTTCGAGAGTTGAGGAGTCCATATCTCTGTCAGATTTTGGTTTTAAACGAGATTTATTTAGTTCAGGTATACCAGACTCTTTTGAGAACTTTGATTTTATTATTGATGCCCTCCGGGACTCCCGTCGTTAGGCGACTGCGGATGTATATGTCAATTCGCTCCTGGTATTTTTTGACTGTTTTTAAAAGCTTCTTAAAGGGCATTAACCCCGACTGACTTACTAACTCTTCCCAGTGCCTAAGGCCCTTGCGGAATTGAACAACGGACTTTTTATCGAGTATTCGGTGGAAGTACTCAATGAGGAGGATTCCGCTAAGAATATTCTGATTTAGTTGCTTGAGTGTTTCTGGCCTATTTTGATCTTTCTTCGAAAGATCTCGTTGCGTTCCATAGGTATGAAGCGCTTTGATGGCATGAACATTTCTTTTTGAAAATCATCTTTGGTCTACCCTCAATTGTATCACCACAGTGCCCGCAACGGGCATTTCGCCTCTGTTGCCTTAGTGTAATTGTTGAAGAAAGTGTCCTCTTGCTGCACTCTACCTTCTCGATAATAACATCTTGTGATTGCTATCCCAGAGCCGATGGGATTCTATTCTTTACTACTAATAGTTGATTTAGTGTCCATTAGAAAAGAGGCGGGGCCAGAGAACAAGCTCTTAAATCTTTGGCCGCAACCAGCTTTAGCGAGTTAAGCGGCCCATTTTACAGATTCAGTTTCTAAAGTATTACTTGGAGATTTTCACTAGCTTTACAGTCACAAGACGCGATTGATCTTTGTCTGAATTCATACGGAATTGGTTGTTGTCCGTGATATCCAACGTCATATTCACACCGCCCTGAATACCTGAAAAAAGACCTGTGCTGCCCTTGGCATAACAACTGATTGGACTTCTCACCAGAAGAGATCGTTCGTTTATCATTTCCATCATAGGATCTTCAGTATTTCCATCGGCTACGATACCAGGGCGGCCTGACTCCCAAGTTTTTAGGATTAGAACGGCTGGATCCTTTTCTGTGTTGCATTGATAGAAATTGTCTTTTGGATTAATTTCTTTCATGACTTCTGCCAAAGCCATTTTAAAGGCTTTTTTGCTCTTGAAGCACACACGTGCTTCTTTACTAATGAGGGAATCATCGATGTTCGGATTCAACGCAGTGGACTCGATTGTCAAAATTCCCGTCTCACTTGCGCACTTTACTGTGGGTTTTTCGAGGACAGTCTCCTCTCCTTGACCAAATACTGAAAGGCTAGATAGTACTACTGCTGCTGATATGATAGTTTTTTTCATTTTATACTCTCCTGTTTTAATTTTTTGTTGCCGATGATCAAATTCGAAAAAGTCACCGCTTTTTAATTTTTTCTATTGCGAACTTCGAGCCAATGTATAGTCCTATTAGATTTAGCTAACTAGCCTTGATTATTATTATAAAGAGAATGTTAGGACTGCATCAAAATGCGATGCTGAAGCGGATGAGTCGTTTTGCTGCATTCTGCTAATCATGTGTCAAAATCCTAAACAATATTTTGTTTCATTCTGAGATTTCTTTAAATTCAATTTAAGCTTAACAATTTTCGAAATGGGAGTAAGCGGCGGGGAATTCTTGGTTGACCCCATCTGAGAAAAGGACCAACCATAGTTAATTTCATTAATGGTATTCGTTCGGGCCACAAACCCAATCGACTTGACTCATCTCCGGACAGTCTTTTTCAGAAGCTGATTCAAAGGGACACAAATTCGATTTAGTTTTTTTCAGGGTGTCGCTTTTCTGCTACGCTTGGGTTATCGAATTAATTTTTAAACTTGTTAAAGGAGTGACTTGTGTTGATAAGTTTACAGAAAAAGATGGATGCCGCTCAATGCCCTTCATGTGGGAAAAAAGAAGTTTTACAGGCTTCAATCATTTGCGATCATGATGAAAGGTCCTATGAGCCCGTGGCACATTGCCGCGAGTGTGGGTTGTCTTTGATTGTTAAATTACCTGACAATTTCAGGGATGATCTGAAACCCCACCAAATTTCAATGACCTGCGACCTCGAAACGGTAGCTTGTAACTTTCAAGTGGATGAAGTCAAAAGCGCTGCCTAAGGAATTGATTCAGTATTTCAACTACACACCTAACAATGAGTGGAATCGGATCAGTTTCGGATTGAAATGGGCAAATCATGATGGCTTAGGCTACCATTTGACACGATGTTGGCTTCATAAAAAGATTAGATTAGTCGGAGCTAAGAATGGAGCCTAGTTCTCTCTTGAGATTCCATGTTGATAAGAGGGGTCATAGTACCAAGTGAGGAGCTTCTCAATCCAAATTCGATTGGCATCCAGGCGCTGCTCTTTTTCGAATTCGGCCTGGCAATGATCAAGATCCTGCAATAACTCCTTGGTTCGTAATCCACCTAGGCGCTGTGAAATGGCGTTGATCGCTCTTCGAAATTCAGCAAATTGATTGAGGTCACCTTGGGTGCCTAAGGCCGAATCTAAAATATAATCCTTGAAAATGGTTTCCACGCGTTCAGCCAGTGAAACATCCAAATACAATCTTGGTGCTGTTTTCATGGCAGCAAAAAGTGGGTCTGGAATTAAGCGTTTGCCGATCAAGCGACTTTCATCTTCGATGTAAATCGGGGAGCCGGCATCTGCCAACCGCAGAAGTTCCACCGCGATTTGATTTTCAAAGTTGACTTGGTTGGGTTGGGGGATTGTCATGGCACCGAATGCCGAACCGCGATGGCAGGCAACACTTTCGAGATCTAAAAAAGGGGCACCACTTGTGCGAAGAAAATGAGTTTTTCCAGACCCGGTAGGACCACACACTACTTTAAAATTTAATGTATGAGATTTCTCTTCAATGGTTTCCAACAAAAAACGACGAAGGGCCTTGTAGCCACCCTCAATGATGGGGACAGTGACCTGTTGTTCCTGCAACCATGCTTGGACAGTTTGCGACCGTAAACCGCCACGAAAGCAAAATACGACGGGGTTTAAGTTTTTCTGAATTGCTTCAATCCAAGTTTGAGTGCGTGATTCACGAATGGATCCCGAAACCAATTGGTGACCTAGTTTAATGGCCGCCTCTTGACCTGAAGTTTTGTAGGTTAGACCGACTTGGTGGCGTTCCTCATCGTTAAGAAGTGGTAAATTAAGAGCGCCAGGTATGCTACCCTCCCTAAACTCGATGGGAGCGCGCACATCAATCCAATGCGTGGGTTTGAGAAAAAGCTCCTGGAATCCGATTTTCGTAATTTGTTTCACAAAAACCTGAGGTAATGAGTTTGTTGTGATTCAACAG
The DNA here is from genome assembly GCA_044374645.1 of Pseudobdellovibrionaceae bacterium. Classification (GTDB taxonomy): domain Bacteria; phylum Bdellovibrionota; class Bdellovibrionia; order Bdellovibrionales; family Bdellovibrionaceae; genus CAUJGP01. The sequence continues at coordinate 15,038 of JBILOD010000010.1, forward strand.
AACCGATTTTACAAGCTCGCGCAAATCGCGATTTTAATAATTCAAGAACTTGATCGGCTCGGGAGGGATCGACAGCCAACAGCAATCCACCACTTGTTTGTGGATCAAAGACAAGCTGTTGCATCGTTGGATTTTCAAATTCGAAGTTCAAAGAGCCATCAGTGTATTCCCGGTTTGTACGATGAGCTTTGGTGAGAAATCCCTGCTGAATGAAATCGAGCGCTTTTTCAAAGCGGGGTAGGCGTCCGCTTTCAATACAAAGGCTTACTCCACTGGCTCTGGCAAGATTAAGACTGTGACCCGCCAAACCGAACCCAGTAATATCGGTGGCCGCATGAACGGCGGTTGCAAGATCGGTTGGGAGGACTCCAATCACATCATTCAACTGGCACATGCTCTCTAATGCTTCATCGATGGCAAATTCGGTGGCCTCTCCACGTTTTAATGCCGCAGTCAATGTGCCGGTACCAAGTGCCTTGGTTAAGATTAAAACGTCACCCACTTTAGCGCCAGCGTTGGACCAAATGCGATCAGGGTGAACGAGTCCCGTCACGGACAAGCCAAATTTCAAAGTGTCATCATCAATGGTGTGCCCACCAGCGAGGGTGGCGCCGGCTTCTTTGACAGCGTCGGAAGCACCTTGAAGGACATCGACAGCCACAGAGTTATCTAAGGTCGCGATTGGAAAAGCAAAGATCGCCATCGCGGTCGCAGGCTTTCCACCCATGGCATAAACATCACTCAGTGCATTGGCCGCCGCAATACGACCAAACAATTTTGGTGTATCAACAATGGGGGTAAAAAAATCAAGGGTTTGAACGAGGGCTAAGTCCGTATTCAATTTATAAATGGCGGCATCGTCAAAAGTTTTGAGATCAATGAGCATTTCGGGCGGTACTGGTGGGAAGTTGACATTCGCTAGAATTTTACGAAGTTCGAGTGCTGCAACTTTTGCGGCACACCCACCTTTTTGAACGGTTTGGGTCAAACGAATTGGGGCGATTGTTTCCATAATAGGTAGTTTATATCAGATTTTGGGTAAAATGCATTCATAACAACCTGGCCTGACGTTAAAAAGTCGACCAAGGTCAGAAAACTCAAGGTACTATGGGGACCGCTTACGTTTAAACTTCATTCCCTCGCAGTGCTGTAGAAGGGCAGAGTGTTAATTTTGGATTTCTGGGAGCTTTTTATTTGAGGACAAGGTCACAAAAACGCCAAGTAAACAAAAAGTGAGCCCTAAACCAATGTTAAGAGTAAATTTGAAGTCCTCAAATAAAATGGATAGAATCAATGCGATCACCGGAGAAAGAATACTCGAGTACCCTGCCTTTTCAGCCCCAATGCGGCCAACCAGGGTGAGGTAAGCTCCGAAGGCGATGACCGTTCCAAAGAGGGAGAGGTAAAGAAGCGATGACCAATAGGAGATCGAAAGAGAAATATGCAGTGGTTTGTATAGTACCAAAGCGATAAGGAGGCTCGTTACAGTTCCGTAAAACATTCCCCAGGTATTGGCAATGGTGACTGAGATTTTTCGAAGGTGATTGCGATAGGCGAAGAGATTGCCCGCCGAGGCAAACATGGTTGCAACTAAAGCCAAGCCTAAACCCTTGAGTCTAGTGCTCCCATGTGCGAGAGAACTTAGTTCATGTTGAAAAATAAACCCAATACCTATAACCCCAAGGAGAGCGCCTCCGTAGACGCTCGGTTTCATGGTTTTCTTGAAAAACAATTTCATGCCAAGAATATTAAACGTGACGAGCAGGGTGAAGGCGAGTGCCACCGTGGCTGAGGGAGCGTATAATTCGGCCCAATAGGTGATAATGTAGTTGATCGAAAAGTTGCAGGCACCTTGTAGGAAAAAGTTAATATGGTGCTCTTTAGGGGCATGCAATGATCGACCGGTACTTTTGGCAAAAATATATAAAATGAAAGTCGAAATAAAAAACCGGTAAAAAACACTGCCTATCGGGTCGGAGTCCTCGAGTTGGTACTTGATGACAAGCCAGGTGGAGCCCCAAATCCCGGCACAGGTAATAAACAAAAGCAAATTAGAGGAAAATGCAGCAAAAAGTCGGTCTATTCGATTCATTCAAAAATCGTAACACTCAACGGTTGGGTTTCAATAGAAAGTTAGTATCAATGAATGGAGTGCCCACCGGCCCCTTGCGGCCAGGTGGAGCCGGTAGCCGCGAGTGTGTCTTTTAGAGAACAGGTGTGGCTGTTTTTAAGGTTGCGACTTGTCCTGTCACAAGCTGGATCATTGTTCGGCCATTAACCAAAAATCTCTTTGCGGGCGTTTTTAAATAAATGAATTTTGATTCAGTTCCGCCGACCAAGACCATGCGTCCCCTGGGTGGAAAATCGAAACTAACAGAGGCACCACTGCTAGCGGAACGTAGGACTTGAAATGGATAAACAGTACCTAGGCCGTCGGGGCGCCAATCAGCAGCCAGATTTAGAGCATATTGAAATCCGTAAGTTTTGACTTGCTTAATGATGCCATTTAAACCGGATTTAGTGTCTCGGATCCGGTAATAGAAATGCAGAAGGCCCGTTTGTGTGGATTGGACAACCCGATTTTGTAAAACCCCTTCAAAAAGGACTACGCCCCCTCCTCCTCGAATGACAAACGGGGTGAGTTCATCGTGGAGAACCGTGCCTGCTAAGTCTCCTTCTACAGCGGCAGTGGCCCCACCTAGGGCCAGTGGACCCGCGCCCGGTGGTAGCGCGACTGATGCTGCGCTGACTGAAGCATAGGCTAGTGCAAGCATTGAAAGTGTAAAGATGCCTGTGCGAATTGAATCCAATATATTTTTTTTCATAAAGACCTCCTCAAAGGTTTTTCGTTTTTTGAAAGAGGACAATGGCTCTATTGGGGGGTCAATCATCACGAAGAATTGTTTAGATCTCTCTATATTTTAATTGGTGACTGCCGGACAGATTTTCCCATCCAATTTCTAACATTGAAGAGGTCGTGGGGATTTCGCCCAATGGCTGGTTTTTATTTAAGGCCTGTGTTTTTTTGGTAAAAATTTCTGTAAACTTATTGATAGAGAGCAGACCTATTAGTGTGGTTAGCAACAAAGGGAGCGTTTGTGAATTTGGTACAGTGGAAGATCGAGTATGAAACAGGAGTGGATCGAATTGATTTTCAACACCGCAATTTGGTCAATATTTTGAACGACCTGATATCTGTTCCTGACCTAGAGGAAATGCAACGCCAAAAGTTGGTAGAACTCAATTTGGAAGAAATGATTCGCTACACTTCATTTCATTTCGAGGTCGAAGAGCAATTCATGACGGAGGCTCATTATCCCAAGTTTGCAGAGCACAAAAAAGAGCACGAGGCCCTAAAGGCTAAAGCGATGGGCTTTGTGGATCGATTCAACAAAGGAGAGCGCAATCTCGAAGGTCCAATTATAGAAGTCCTAAGGTCTTGGCTGATCAACCATATTGGCAAATCCGATATGGACTATGTTCCCTATGTCTTAAAACACCAAGCGGCCAGTTGATTCAAGAATTTAACCGCCTACGAAAGATACCGACGTTTCATGTATTGATACATCAGCCATTGCAGAGGATTCCAGCGTCCAAAAGGGCGTCTGGTTAAGTATTGATTGTTGGTGTACGCATCAAAGTGACTGGAGGTCGGAGCTGTATAGAGAGGTCCTCGCTTCAGTAAGATTTTTAAAACGGACGAGCAAGCTACGGCAGTGCAGAGTTCAATACCTATGATGGTGGAAGGGAGCTTGCGTCCCTTAATATGAAGACCATCTCTTTGGACAAGATTTTTCAGCGCGCGCATTGTGGGGCTCACGCCGATCAAAAAGCGAATAATCTGAATCTCTACAGCATCTTTGGGTGAAACTCCAAAGTAGGTTTCTGGGGCCATGGATTGCCCATTGAAAATGAGTAGGGATGTGCTCATGCCAATGGGTGCAGCAGTAACAATTGGAATTCCCTGTTGGTGGCAATAAGTGAAGATTTTCATTTTTAGAGGTGTTGCGTAGAGGTCAAGGCTGTCCAAATAAATATCGACCCCATTTAAAAACTCTTTGTAGTTCTCGTCATTGAGTCCATCAGCAAAGCATTTGAATTCAACGTTGGGGTTGATATCATGGGCCATGCCTCCCATGGCGGTGAGTTTCGGCTGATTCAGGCTTGATATATGGGCGCCCACTTGACGATTAAAATTAGATAAATCAAACGTGTCTAAATCTGTGATATTTAGTTTTTCAAACCCAAGCCTTACCAGTGCAAGTAGGTAACTCCCACCTACGCCCCCGAGTCCACCGATGGCAACCCTTTTTGTGCGAAGGAGCTTTTGTTCGTCTTCGGTGAGCCAGCCAATGTTGCGTGCAAATGCGTGTTCGTAGGAAAATTCCATCATAGCCATCCTTTGCTAAGTTTTTTTCAGAGCCCGTCAGCCCATGAGAGTGTCAAGAGGTTCGAGTTCTTTGGAAATGTAGAGGTGGTGCCTTCATCATTTTGGAAAATTGCTTGGTAAAACGGCCGAGATCACTAAACCCACTGGAGTTCGCGACATCGGTCACTTCGCGGCCGCTAAGGAGTGGCAATAAGGTCGAAAAGACTCTCAATCGACTTCGGAGATAGACCGGTGTGATGCCGTAGGTTTTCTTAAAGATCCGCACAAGGTATTCATGACTCACGCCAAATTCTTGAGCGAGTTGGGCAATTGGTAAGTCTTCACGAAAACGATCTTGGATGGAAGCTTTCAATTGGGCGGCTAACTTTGTGAGCTTTGATTCTCTTTCGATAACTACGGGTGTTTGCGCTTCAGCAATGCGGGAGAAGACTTCATCTTTTGTCTTAGGCAAATCTTTTCCAGTATAGTCAAAAACAATCGCCTTTGAGGGCAAGTGAAAGGGTGGAGTGGCAGCCGAAATAAACCCATACCATTGAAATTGGCCTGGAGAGATGTTCCATTCAACAATGCTATAGGGAGGGAACCAAATAGCAAGGTTGCCTTTTAGCTCAAGATAACCAGAACTTGTTTGAACACCAACGAGGCCGGGCTTCAAATCATAAGCGACAAAAAAAACCCAATGGTCGGGGTTTGTGTCCACTTCGGCATAAGGCCATTGGTTGTCGTCGATTCGTTCAAAGTGAATGAGATCCTCGGTGAGCCATTGAAACTCTCCGACATAAGATTTCTTTTTAGCGACGACCTGGCGACGAGGCAATCGGGTATTCACGGTTTTCATAGCTTCAATTTTGCACCCACTCGAAATGAGCACAAGTCGTTTTTTGAACCATTTTCAGCAGAATCAATTCGGGACTATTCGAAACTCCCAGAAATTGGGTGGCGGAAATCATTTTTTCAACTTTTGAAGCGCATTTTTGGGTTCAGATGGAATCAGAAACCATAGCTCTTTGTTTTTAAGTCTTCTAACTCCCTGAAGCTTGTTTACAACTACTAACGAAATCATTGTACTTAATTTCAAAAGAGCTCAGATGGCCATCGGAAATATGAATCTCTGACAAAAGGTGAAAATAAGAAGGGTGAGTCGGGGCAATTTTATCTCGTTTAGTATTAAGCTCTGCAATCGATTTCCTTTGTTCCTCCACATACCACACCTTTATTTTTTCAAGTGTTTGAAGGGACGAGCAGTCTGAATCATTTAATGAAGAAATAAAGTCTGAACTAATGGCATATGCATAACCATTCAATGATAAAAATACAAGTATCGCTGAAAACATAGCTTTCATGGTAACTCCTAATTCTCCCTCTGAAACATTTCAATTTCGTTCCAATTGTTTTTGGTTATTGCTTAGTGCACAACTGGAAGAGCCTTTCAACTAATCTTTAGTGCGATAAGTATGCCAACTCCATCGTCCGAATAAACGCCATGTAATTCAAAATTGGGTGTATAGGTTATGGACAAGTGCAATAAAAAATCTACAGTTTTTTGACCCGCAGTTTTTATTGGGCTCACATTTTATCGATTGCCCCTCATCTGATTTCCAATTGGGCGTTTCCGAATTGATAGTCACTTTAACAAACTCTATTTAGATTCCGCTGAAAAAGTCCAAATTCTGCGTTGCCGACGCATCAACTCTCACTCAACGTGGGCACCCCTTCACAGAGGGGAAGCCCCGCCCTGCCTACGCCTCGTTCGATTTGATGCTTGCGGCCTTGAATTTGGCCATTTTTCAGCAAAATCTATTTATGGAGTGTTTC
>JBILOD010000508.1:0-3218 GCA_044374645.1 Pseudobdellovibrionaceae bacterium
ATTCGCGCACGAAATTGTAACCCGTTTCGTGTTTTTCTTTAAAGTCACTCTGCAAGAGAAGTTCAAGGGTGTCTTGGAGGGTTATTCCATTGGTTTCACTGATAATTCCAGTGAGCCACTTCGTTAATTCATGAATGATTCGGTCGTGATGTGTAAGCATGAATAGAGTCTATCCAGAGAACCAGAGGTTGTCTAACCTAATTCTATTTAGACCTTGGACCCCTTCATAAAACTCACCCGACTTTTAGTTTAAGATAGGGATGCCAAGTCGACGGAATTTTTGAGTTGCGAAGTTCAAGCTCCAGGGGCGTCATCCACCGCGGAGGTTCAGGTTCCCGCAAAAGTGGCATCCCTGCAGCTGCCGGAGTTCGATTGCCCTTTTTTTGATTGCAATGCCTACAAGCGGCCACGACGTTACTCCAGGTTTCGGGACCTTGTTTGGATACAGGGATAACATGATCGATTGTCAGTTCTTTATTTGAGCATTTTTTGCCGCAGTACTGACAGATACCCGCATCTCGCAAATAAACATTATGCTTAGAATATCGAACCCGACGATAAGCCGAAGACGATACATACGACTTTAGTCGCATGATACTTGGTACAGGAAATTGGGCCTGCGGCGAATTCACGGTAAAATTATGGAATTCAAGCACCTCAACCTTTTCGGATAACCAGAGGATCAGTGCTTTCTGCCAACTCACCACCTTTAAGGCTTCATAAGAAGAGTTCAAAAGCAGTGCGCCTCGCTTTGGGATTTTTTTAAACTTTTCTTTGGCCGCCCCCTTCCAATGGATTGACTTTATTTATATTGTAGTTAACTTTTAGGCCAAGTTGCAAGGCCAGTGGCCATTCTAATGTTTTTCAATAGGATATAAGAAACACTTATGCCATCGTTCGACATCGTCTCAGAAATAAACATGCAAGAAGCTGATAACGCCGTAAACCAAGCCCTGAAAGAAATTGAAGGCCGCTACGATTTCAAGGGAAGTAAAAGCGAACTGACTTGGGATAAAAAAGAAATCATACTTCTTGCAGAGGATGACTATAAGATCGGCGCTATGAAAGACATCTTACAATCTAAATTTCACCGTCGCGGGATTGATATTCGCGCACTCACTTATGGTAAGCTTGAGGAGGCTGGCGGCAGAATGTTGAGACAAAAAATCACCCTCAGTCAGGGTATCGATAAAGACAAGGCTAAAGAGGTTACAGCATTTCTTAAAGATTCGAAATTGAAGATTCAACCACAAGTTGCAGATGATAAGGTCCGGGTTTCATCTAAAAGCATTGATACGCTTCAAGAAGCGATGAGTTTGTTGCGTTCAAAAGATTTCGGAATTCCGCTTCAATTCAATAATCTGCGTTCATGATATTTGCAATTCTACAAAATATTCCGTTAAAATAAATGTTAACCTCAGGTTTTCTGAGGAGGTTATAAGGAGGCCCAAGTGGGTAAGAAGTTATATGTAGGCAATTTGCCTTTTTCGATTGATGATCAACAATTGCAAGAGGCGTTTTCAAGCTACGGTCAGGTACTGTCTGCTAAAGTTATTATGGACAGAGACTCAGGACGTAGCAAAGGCTTTGGATTTGTTGAGATGTCGACAGATGAAGAAGCGCAGAACGCATTGGGTTCAATGAACGGCACCCAACTTGGCGGAAGAGATATCAACGTATCTGAGGCTCGTGATCCAGGCCCTCGCACTGGCGGCGGTGGTGGACCTCGTGGCGGTGGCGGCGGTGGTTTCCGTGGTCGCAATGGCGGTGGACCTCGTGGAGGTGGCGGTGGTCGCCCTTCAGGGAACAGACCTCCTCGTCGCATGGACGATTAATACCCAGTTTCCAATTAATCTCAATTTGAGACAAAAGGCCGGTTTTACCGGCCTTTTTTTTATTACCATTATTTATGTGTTACTCTATAACAGATGAGTATTGCCTGTATAATTGAGCAAGACGCTCTCACAACCCAGCAGATTGAAAACACCCTCAAAGAGATCGATGGTCGGTTGAATATTTTGAAATTTCGAGATCTCGAAGGTTTTTACAAGTGGTTCTCTGTACTCATTGAACAAATTGAAGCTGAGTCACAACTACCAACAAATTCGAACCAAAATTTAAAGCGGCCTAAACGTGAAGATTTGAAGTTACTAATTGGTGACATTCAGTTCTTGGGACCAAACTACTTTTCTTTAATAGAAAAAATGCGCAAACTCATGGTCCGACGAAACCTCATACTTAAGGAAGACGATTTAGCCATTCTTCTCACCGCTTTTGAATCCCCATCCATGGATGTTAAACAAATTGAAAGCCGCATTATTACTAATATTGTTTTCAAGCCTTTTGATTTGCCTATTTTAAAACAGCAAATGCAAATTGCACTGGCAAGCCAAAAAGCCATTTCGGACTTTTCTGTGTTTACTCAAAAACTCAATGCCACTGCCGAAATGCTCAAAGAAGTTCAACTTGAGTCATTTACTGAGCTTGGTTTTACCACTAGAAGCAACCGCGCCCTCAAGGTCGATGATGTCTCCAAATACTATAGCCGCCATTTTGCGACTCCGGGTCTCGCCAGCCTCCATGCTCGCTGTGTATCGTGCGAACCCCATCCTATTTACCCAACAGAATTCAAAACAGAGTTTCGTTTTACAGGAATTAGCAATGCCCAGGTCAAGAAACTCCGGCAGTCCCTCTTCTCATTTGAAGCGGAGGACGATCGAATTCACAAAGTGACTAAAAAGATCCTACCGAAAGCCCCAAAGAAGATGATTCCTTCTTTGCCGCTCATTAATTTTTTGATTTTTATTAAACCTGGTAATGATCCTGCGCTTGAGTTGAAGGATGCGCTTGAGCAAAACTTGGCCAATATTGACGTGACCTTTAATCGTAATATGGCTCAATTTATGGAAGCCCTCGGTAAAAACGACAGTTCAGTGCTTGGTCATAAGCCGATCCACGCTCTTATTTTGCATGTCGACCATTTCAATCCGACCCATGGAACTGCAACTTGGACCCAAATACAAGACCAAATCGAAAACTTTAACCGCCAATTCATTTCGACCAAAGCCAAACCCAAAATTCTGCTGGTGAGTTCTCACGAACTTCCGGCCGCCAGCCTCAGAAGTTGGGCCCCACTGATCGATGACGTGGTTCTTCTGCCCGTTGACCGCCCGTACCTAAACAAACGATTGGTGACTCACTTTCCGGATCTTCAACCT
>JBILOD010000499.1:0-3285 GCA_044374645.1 Pseudobdellovibrionaceae bacterium
TAAGTACCTCCACTGACGAGGTTATCCGCGTGGCAAACCCCATCGAAATAACCTCTATCTCCGAAGCTTGCGTGACTCTAAAATACTACCGGCCTATTTCCTTTCATTCCTTTCGGCGATTTGTCCTACCGTCAAACAATGAGGGAGAGGTTCACGAAATGCTGGGCTCCTGCTATTTTTCAGAAAAGCAAGATAATGTTTACATTAACCACTTTGTCTTTTTTGGGATTACTGATAAGTACCTCAAATACATTCGCAAGTGGATTCTGGAACGCTATATAGCCTCTAAAGACTCCGCGGCTTAATTAATAAGATCCATACGAGCCAGAGCCATGACAGATAACAAGAGAACTACTTCTGAAGCTTCGAGCACAACGTCACCTTTTGCCTCCCTTGAGGCTGCGGTCGAAGCTTTAAAACAAGGAAACGTCGTAGGAATGCCCACCGAAACCGTTTATGGGTTGGCCGCTAAAATTTCCGATAGCGGCGCCATTCGTAAGATTTTTAGCACAAAGAATCGCCCGTTCTTTGACCCACTCATTGTTCATGTCACCTCCGTAGAGCAAGCAAAAGCTTTAGTGAAAGATTGGCCACCCAGCGCACAGATGCTTGCAGATAACTTTTGGCCAGGCCCCCTGACTTTGGTTTTACCTAAGAAAGACCTCGTTAGTGATTTGATCACCTCTGGCTTGGAAACTGTGGCCATCCGCTTTCCACGGCATCCCGTTGCGCACTCATTGATTTCAACTCTAGGCGAACCCGTCGCCGCCCCCAGCGCCAATAAATTTGGACGCACAAGCCCTTCACAAGCAATCCATGTGGTTGAAGAGTTCAATGGCGAAATCTTGGTTATGGATGGCGGCCCCTGTGAGGTTGGTATTGAATCCACCATTGTAAAAATCAAGGAAACCACATCGAAGATTGAACTCACCATTTTGAGAGCAGGCACTCTTCTCCCCGAACAGTTGCGCACAGCTCTTAAAGGGTACACCAAAGAGGTTGTCATTTTGCAACCCGGTCGAAACATTGAAGCTCCTGGCCAAATTAAGCACCACTACATGCCGACCATTCCCGTTTTATTTGTGGCTCGATCTCATTGGGATAAAAATCAAGGTCAGTTTCCCGGTTTTTTTCATCCGTGCCAGCTACAACTCAGCAATTCACCCGAGCAGGCAGCGCGCGAGCTTTATGGTCAACTCCGTCAATGTAGTGTTGCACCTAATGATCTTATTGTTTTTGTCAGAGAGGACTACCACCAAGGAGAGGCTTGGACAGCGATCCTAGACCGTTTGAATCGAGCTGCAACTTATCATCTTACGGATTAATCGATTGCCGAACAGCGAGCCCTTCGCTAAGCTCAGTCATTATGAATTCTCGTCCAAACATTATTACCCGTCTTTCTCGGCTAATCCATCTTGTTGCGGTTGTAGCTGAGTTTTTTCTCCGTGCACTTTTAATTCATTTGTTCACCACGGACTCCCATGTCCGTCGTCGGAAGTTTTCGAAAAATGTCTTCAGATCTTGCTCCAAAGCCATAGCCATTTTTAACATTGAGCTCCAGGTAAGTAATCCGCCAACTGGTGAGCAGCATTTCTTAATCGTATCAAACCACTTAGGGTATTTAGATATTTTTGCGATGGCATCCACGGTCCCGACCTTATTTGTCACTTCTGTTGAAATGAAAGAAACTCCTTTTTTGGGCCTGCTCACCGAAATGGGTGGCTGCATGTACGTTGAGCGTCGCAATCGCCTCAATATTCACAATGAGATCAAAGAAATCGAAGCGGCACTCAATGATGGATTCAATGTTGTCATTTACCCTGAAGGCCGTTCTACAAATGGTGAAAAGGTCCATCCCTTTAAAAAATCACTGCTGATGGCATGCGCTGGTTCCGAGGCAAATATTCTCCCTGCAGTGATTAACTTTAGAACTGTGAATGGAGAACCCATGCAACACAAGTTCAGAGACTGGGTTTGCTGGTATGATGATATGCCCTTTTTAACTGCCGTGTGGAATGCGACTCAGATTAACCACTGTCACATGACCTTAGATTTCCTCGCAGAAGTTCGCGTGAACGGCGACTCAAATCACCGAGACGTGGCCGAAAGTGCTCAAAGACAAGTTGAAGCGAACTATGTGCCAGTCCCATTAGATGTTTCCTGTACCGCAACCAACCGATAACTACCTTAACTCCTTAAGCGCTTTCTGAATTTTTTCAAGATGGTGTTTATTACCAGCAAGCCGCGCGGCCTCAGACGCTTCCAGACTCTGTAAAACCTGAACTGCAGTTGTTTTCTGGGAGAGTTCCTTGTGAATCTTCGCCAGGAGCATCCCTGTTTTCAATCGATTGGTACCATAGGAAAGTTCAAAGGCTTGCTCAGCCACTGGGAGCGCACTTTTAAATTCTTTGGCTTCAAATAACAAACTGGCCTGTCTTTGGCGATAAGTGAAATCTTTTGGATAGGCTTTGACGAGTTTTTCTAACCAAGCCAATGCTTCCGCCTGTGGACGTGTTTTTTTGAGATAGTGAACAAGGTAAATAATGATTGTTGGATTTTCCGAGCTTGGCTTTAACTCCATGGTTTTTGCAATGGCGAGTTCGAAATGTTTTTTTGCGTCCTCACCTTTCCCTTGAGCTTCGTAAATCGCTCATAAAGAGTAATGCAGTTCTGGCTCTATTAGACCTTTGAGTTCAATGAGTTGATTTTGCGCAAAAGCCTGACGAATCCGCTCTGGCTCAGAAAGCCATTTTCCGGTCAGTTTTTCCGCCTCGGCCAAATTACTATTGTATTTTTCTTTTTGTTTGTCGTCGCCTTTCAGAATTTCAGTAATACGTAATCGCCAATCGATGCTATAGAAAGACTCCGGGAACGTGTCAATCGCTTGTCTAAGTCCTGCAAGGTGTTCCTCCGGAGAACCCTTCGCTTTTTGATCCATCAAGCACTGATAGTACTCGATCGGTCGCTGCCCACTTTTCTCAAACCAAGCAACACACTCTTCTGTTTGTTGAGCCAGGAAGGCATTCCTCCCAAGAGACATTGCTGCGGTTTTGTCTCCCGATTCCGCTTTTTTCTTTAGGTCCACCAAGGTTTGACCACGATTTTTCGAGATCTCACTGAGTCTCTGTGCCAATGCCTCGGCAGGAAGGTAATCCAAAATACGATCAATCTCATCCCCGGAAGCATTGGTGATTACGATCGTTGGAAAGGCGCGAATCGAATAACGACTCAGAAGATCCTGATTTTGTTCAAGATCCACATCCACTTTTACTAAAACATAAGGTG
>JBILOD010000495.1:0-3361 GCA_044374645.1 Pseudobdellovibrionaceae bacterium
TTAATAAAATTGAATTCACCTATCCTTCAGGACAATTTTCTTATGAGAGTCCATTCCTGATTCTCATAAGTCCGTCCAGTTATATCTATGGTTTTATACTAATGAGTGGAATTGCCATCTTTGCTTGCTGGGTTGCCGTACGAAGTCCAAGTAAAGACAATATTTCTCACCTCCTACTACACACCTAATACCATTTCCATTTAGTTCATTGACGTATCAGGGTCCTTTTTTGTAAAAGGACCCTCAATGCCCCACCCATCACTATCAAAAAACAACAAACCTCAAACAAGTTTTTCCATCGGGATTTTGAGCTTCAATCACCCTGAAATCACAGCGCGAACCATAAATTCGTGTCTAAAGCTCGTAGCACCAGAATACATTGTCCTTTGCCATAACGGTAGTGAGCAACGTTGGGTTCAACAACTTCAATTGCAATTTCCAGAAATAACCCACCACATTCTCCCCCAAAACTCAGGCTACAGTGGTGGTGCCAACGAACTGCTCAGTCGCGTCTTTCAATCCCATGAATGGTGTCTTTTTCTCACCAACGATGTTGAGCTTCTGGAATTGAAATGCCCGCCACAGAAGGGTTTTTACGCTCCACTGATTTACCGTAGAAAGCTGGGCCTAGTGGATTCGATGGGTGGACTGTTTTTTCCAAACCGCGGGATTCTAGAACACTGTCGTACGCCAGAGGCCTTTCAAGCAATGGCTTCGAAACCACCCCAGCGGATTCGTCCATATATTCCTGGCACTGCGTTCTGGCTCCATCGCGATGTGTACCTTCAAGTGGGAGGCTTTGATACAACCCTCGGTACGTATTGGGAAGACGTTGATTTTTCGCAGAGAGCGTGGGAGCTAAACTTCAACCTTGGTTTTTGTGAACGAACAAAGATGATTCATAGTGTTGGGAAAACCTGTCATAAAAAACGCTACTACACATCGTATCTATTTTTAAGGAACAAGTATTATGTTTCACAGAAATACAATCGTCGCTGGCACTCAAGAATGGTATTTCGATTGATCTATTGGCGAGATTGGACGCGAGACATCGGCCGAGCCATTTGGAATGCGGATCGGGAATTGTTAGCATTTAAAGTTGATATTGCAAAGGATCTCCTTCGCAAAGAAGCTAGGGATCTCAAGACCCAAGCTCAATCAATTTTGAGTGCTTGGGCTTGAGACCTTCAAGATCAGAAACAGAATCTACTCAATAATATATTGAAATCCCACAGTGATCACTTGCCCGCCCGTAGTTCCGTCGAAGGGCTTCCCCCCCATCTTAGCTAGAGTGAGTTCCATACCTAATTCACTGGTGAGCTGAAACTGAGCCCCTAAGCTCAATAGAATATCTGTGCCTTTCACCTTTAAGTCACTCCCATTGCAAGTGGCCCCAGTCGATTTGTCACAAGTCTTATTGGCGTTGATGCTAAGAATAGGACCAGCAAACAATAAAAAGCGTTCACCTAAGCGAAGACCGCCTGTCAATGGAACATTTAAATTGGTGATATGAACATTGGTATCTACACCCGACGCGGTAGCCACTAAATTTTGTTGAGACAACATTGCTCCAAGGCGCACCTCAAACTGTTCTGTCATCGGCTGATAGAATAGAGCTCCAAATTCATAACTGCCATTGCTGCTCACATCATTGCCTGCGGCACCATCAATTTGAACCTGAGAGAGTCCCAAGGTCAATCCAACTCTTTGTGCCATCGCCAAAGATGACAATCCCAGTGTCATCATCAAGAACGTCATAAAACATTTCATAAAAATCTCCTCTTCTGAAGAAAATCATGTAAACATTTTCACTCGATGTCTAGATATTATTGGTGACTGGCCCGAAACTCAAATGAGATAGATTTTGGCAGGTCAAAGTAGGGAAGATTAGGCCGCGCCAATCAAAGTAGCGTAGTCTTCGAGCAATTCAAGAAGAATATGGCGAACCCGACGCTGTTGCAACTCCACACCTTGATCAGCCGTAACGTACAGGTCTTTGATACCGCCCGATTGTAAACGATCGTAACGCTTCTTCTCTAGCGCTTCGCCTTTTTTAAGAATCTTGATATAGCGATTGTTTCTTTGAAAGTACAAGTACACATCTTGCTCAGCCACTTCACCTTCCGCCATGGACTCTACGGACCGCGTGGCAAAACGATCCTCATCACTCGTTTTTTCCAGCCGAAAATATCCTACAAACGCAGGTCCCTTGGGGGTTTCGTGCATAAAACAATAATCACTCATTTTCAAAAAGAAATCCCATTCTACCTGAGTGGGATCAGTGAGCGTGAAATGTTCAATGAAATACACTTTTTCATGGGCAGACCGTATTATGTTTCGTAGTTGATGAGAGAGTGGGGTAATCACTGAATCTAATTTGCGATTTGAAGAATTGCTACCTACGACAATAAGACTTGAAAAATGCTTGGTTTCAACAATGATTGAAGACAAATTGTGGAGGTCCGTGAGATTATCAAAGTGGTGATTTTCGCCGTGCTCCCATCGTTGCGGACAGGCCAGCTGCAATGCCAAAAGTGTGACATCATCATGACTAGTGGGTTTGCGCGCCGGAGTTGGCCCGCCTCCACCCTTAACAAAAATGCGATCTGCAGAGGATTTTTTGGTTTTCACAGTCATCCTTCTTCAAGGATATCAAGATTTCTTGAAATGAGCGATGAAAGTTTGCAGAATTACATGCAATTAAAACATTGGTCCAGGTCAACCCTGGACCATCTCAAAATGAATCACTCTTGGTCAGTTTCAGGATCTTGGGGCTCAACTGAACTTGGAGCCTTAGTATAATCTGGTACGACGACGCCTGAAATTCCAGCTGTTGGCAGCGAGCTTGGATGTTGGTATTTCACAAAACGACCACTATCGATCAAGTAATGGCCTTCAAACTCAGTAAAGAAGACTCTGTACACATTGCCAAGGGCTCCAGAACCTGCGCCAATCCATCCTGGTGATAGTCTATAGGGACGAACTGTAGGAAAACGATCGATCTGATAGGAACCCTCCTCGATCCATTCAGAGGTCGGCACTTTACGAGCCAATACGGAGCTTCGCTCAATTGTTTCAGCGGCCTTGTCGTTAATACGAGAACTCTTGGTGAGGATGTAATAGAATGGCACCCGACTCTTTTGGTTTTCGTAGCTTGCCAGGGAGGGCTCTTCCACCGCTTCCTTCGCATAAACGCGAATAATGGGAGTTCCTGCGGGGAGAATATGCCGCAAATACGCTATCGCACCATTTTCAATGCGGGTGCAGCCAGAGCTGCGAGCGTCTCTCACTGTACTGATGAAAACGTTACGCGTGATCTGAATATATTTGTCACCATCGGCACCCCAACCAGCAGTACCAT
>JBILOD010000517.1:0-3137 GCA_044374645.1 Pseudobdellovibrionaceae bacterium
GTACCATGCATCCATTGAGCATTGGCATTGGGCCCCAACATAGCAGTAAACCAACCGAACGCTCCTCGCATTACACCTCGATCATCGGGCATTACGTCGCGCTCAAACCAATCGTAAAAACTTGAACCTGGAGGTGGAACATTGGGATAATTTTTTGAATACCAGGCAGGATAATGACCTTGACCATCTTGGTGAAATTTATCCCAGTATAAAATCTTAGTGACTCCCAAGTGAGTAAACCACTCCTTGGCATCAAAAAAGGTCGACTTACGACGACCTACAACCATCTCTGATTCAAAAACTAATCGATGGCGGCATGGGGTATTTGAGCATTTCTCGTAAACACGCGTGGTCTCAGTGGCAACGTTCTGAATGACAAAATATTTAGGTATTGATGTTGCGTTTTCAATTTGATCCGCAATAAACTCACTGTCCATCAAGTTGTCCTGAAGAGACAGAATTGAAGACGATTTCATTTCAGCGTTTTGTGCGTTTGAAGTCGCAGACAATCCCAGCAAAGCTATGGTAGTCGCCAATTTAATGGCCCATAAGGCTTTCATTCGTACCCCCTTTTTTTTTCTATTGAGCGGCAATCTGATAAAAAAAACACAAAAAGGGAAGCGATAAGTGTCCACAATGGCAAAAAGTGAAAACTGTCGTGGGCGAGATTTTGGGCTCACAGGATTTAGCGATTCTTAACTCGAGTGACTCGACCACCTTTTTTTTGCCTGGTTCTAACCTTCTTAGGGAATGACCTTTTCACCGACCAAATAGCAGATCGGTGAAAGCAAGCAATTAGTTGGCTAAGGGTTCAAAACCTAAGACTTAACCTTGATTTGCTTTGCTGCTTTAATGGCTAAAATCTTTGCCTTTTGTACATTGGCACTACGAGCTAAGGCCACTGCCATGCGGCGATTGGGGCGAGTAGAAGGTTTTCCAAAAATACGAACCTCCACATTTTTCAAGCTGAGGGCTTTATCAACCCCTTGATAGGTTGGTGGCGCGTTGGACTCTTTTGTTGCCAACACAACCGCGGAGGCACTTGGACCATAATATTTAATTTCAGGAATTGGTAACCCCAAGATGGCGCGACAATGAAGATCAAACTCGGAAAGATTCTGAGAAATCAAAGTGACCATGCCGGTGTCATGGGGACGCGGAGATAATTCTGAGAAATAGACATCATCTTTAGTGATGAAGAATTCCACTCCAAAGAGACCGGCGCCACCGAGACGATCCGTTATTTTTTTTGCCATTCCTTGAGCTTTTTTAAGCAACTGTGGTTTCATTTTAGCCGGCAGCCAAGACTCCCTATAATCCCCATGTTCTTGCCGATGTCCAATCGGCTCGACAAAAATTGTTTTACCTTTACGCTGTTTCACGGTGAGTAAAGTGATTTCATACTCGAAAGGAATAAATTCTTCGACAATCACTTTCTTTTTATCACCACGCATACCTTCGCAAGCGTAATCCCAGGCTGCGCCTATTTGCTTGGGAGTCTTTACCACCGACTGCCCTTTTCCTGAGGATGACATCACTGGTTTTACCACACATGGAAAGCCGACCTTATCGGCGGCAGCCACTAATTCTTCTACGCTCGCTGCATAAGCGAATTTAGCTGTCTTAAGCTTTAACTCGCGCGAAGCCACATCACGAATAGCATCGCGATTCATCGTCAAGTGCGCAGCTTCGGCCGTAGGAATAACGGTGAGACCTTGATGTTCAAGTTCCAATAACTTCTCAGTGCGAATGGCCTCGATCTCCGGCACAATCAGATCAGGAGAGTGTTTTTTTACAATGCGTTCAATCTCAGCACCGTCGAGCATATCGATCACTTCAAAAGCATCCGCCACTTGCATCGCTGGAGCCCCTGGATAACGATCCACAGCGACGACGTATTGACCTAATCGCTTGGCTGAAATCACGAACTCCTTACCAAGCTCACCTGAACCCAACAGCATAATTTTCTTCATCTCTCTGCTCCTTTGTCATGCTTCTCAGTTATCAATTCTATTCATTGGTTAGAACGGCGCGTACAGGTGATGCCTCTGCACCTTTTATTTTTAAAGGCAATGCAATCAATTGATAGAGTCCCCCTGAAACTTCACTCAAGTCCAAGCCTTCCAATATCGCCATTCCAAAACGAAATACGGCTTGATGAGCCCCAAGCTCTTTGCTGGTCGAATGATCCACAGAGGGAGTATCAATCCCTATCAAAATCACACCTTGACCGGCCAAGTATTCAATCACCTCCGGCGCCAAATACGAAAAATCTTCCTGCCATTGGTTTGGATCAGGCATTGACCCCGTTTTAAATAAGACTCTAGGGGCCACAATAGACTCTTTTAAAAGTGCAGACACCCCAATCTCTCCCCGGGTGCCAGACAGATCAATCACCTGACATGGACCGAGATAGGTATCCAACGGAACGGCCTCGATGGAGCGCCCGTCGGCATGGTAATGGGAAGGAGCATCCGCATGCGCCCCTAAATGCAGAGTCGTTTCTATGGAACTCAAACGCAAATGATCACCCTTGGAAAACTCCATGGAGATATTTCTCCGAAAAGCCACATCCCCAGGAAACACGGCCATCCGAGGAGTGATCAATGGAGAGATATCATAAATCATTTCAGTAACTCCTCCACCCGAGGTTTTACTTGCTCCATAAATACGCGCATATTGTCTTTAATTTGCTGATTATCGTGATTATTAAAATCAAACCATAGCATTAAACGATCATCACGATGGTATTTTTTCACAATGGCCTGAGCCACTTCTTCTGGATTACCGGCGATAGAATTCTCAACCGCACTCTCAACTTTTTTGGGATCGAGCGTTTTCTCCATTGCCACCCAATAATTCTGCCAGGCCTTTTGTGATTGTTGACGAGCGCGGGTAGATTGTTCTTCCGGAGAAATTCCCTCTGTGCCATCCACAAAGATCAAGGCTGTTCGCGGCATATGTGAGCGGGTCCAACCACCACCAGAGGGGTGAAATTCTCTACTCATACGTTGATGGGTTTCCTCAATCACCTCGGGTGGTGTGATTGAAAGATTAAACACTCCTGTTGGTAAGATTTCATTCGCTAGGCGTTGGGTCTCCGGATCATGGGAGCCAATCGTCAGACGTAAAAACTC
>JBILOD010000322.1:0-5182 GCA_044374645.1 Pseudobdellovibrionaceae bacterium
TCGTGTTGGGAATTCGCAGGTTCATTCTTGAGACTGGTTTAGTGAGACGGAAGTCCAGTTCTTGAATTTGAGGGAGGTTTGGTATCAGTGGAAAGTAAGATTCGAATTGGTTTTGATGCTAAACGTGCTTACTGTAATTATCGAGGATTGGGTAATTACTCGCGTCTTATCATTGAAGGTTTGGTAAAGTGGGCCTCGGGTGAGACGGAGCTGTGTCTTTTTACTCCAAAGGTTAATTTAGCGGAGTATCGAAATTGGCCCTCTTCAGATGTTAATAGAATCGAGCCACAGGGGATTGAGCGCCTAGCGCCCGAGTTGTGGCGGGGTTATTTGCAAACTCGCAGTTGGGCTCAACATAATCTCGATCTTTATCATGGTTTAAGTCATGATTTGCCCCTCACAGGACAAACCAAAACGAAATACGCTACTAAACTTGTGGTCACCATTCATGATTTGATTTTCATGCGTCATCCAGAGCTCTATCCCGCCTGGGATTGTTGGACGTATCGGAAGAAAGTCGAACACTCCTGTCGATTGGCAGACTCCATTGTCGCGATCTCTGAACAAACTAAAAACGATTTAATTGAGTTGCTTAACGTACCTGAAAAAAAAATAACAGTCCTTTATCAAGCGATTCACCCTCGTTATTATAAGGCCGAACAACCAAAAGGGACGATTCTTGAGCGCCCACAGGAGCAACCCTACTTTTTGTACGTGGGAGCGCTTGAAGAAAGAAAAAACATCACGCGACTAATGAATGCTTTTGCTCAAGTGGCTCATCGTGGCGACCATCAATTGGTTCTGGTCGGCAAAGGGGGTCTAAAGGCAGAACTCCAAGGGCTTGCGCATAAACTGGGTGTTCAGGCGCAGGTTCGAATACTAACTGATGTAGGCTCTCATGAATTACCATCCTATTATCAGGGTGCAACAGCCTTGGTGTATCCGTCGCTCTTTGAAGGCTTTGGTCTGCCGATTGTAGAAGGCCTTTTGAGTGAAACGTTGGTGATTACAAGCAAGGGCAGTTGCTTTCCGGAGGCCGGAGGGTCAGGGGCCTTTTATATTGATCCGATGAGCGAGGATGAGTTGGCTCAACAAATGTCCTTAGTCCTTACTCTCAGCACTGAGGAGCGTGCTACAAGGGTGTCAAAGGGTATGGAGCATGCTAAGAAATTTCATTGGCAAGCGACGACAGGACAGCTATTGAATCATTACCGAGACGTGCTGGCGTCCACAAATAAATAGGGAGTGGATTTTATGAAATACATTTTAGTCGGAACCAATAGACCCAATTCAAATAGCCGTAAAATTGCTGATGCCATACAATCGATGTATCAAGAGTTGGATGAAACCGTAGAAATCTTGGATTTAAAGGAATTCCCATTTCATGAACTCAAGGGCGAGCTTTACGGTAAGGCCCTGCCAGAAAGTGTAGGTTCATGGTTACGCAAAATTAATGAGTCCGATGGCTTGGTGGTGATTGTGCCAGAATACAACGGTTCTATGCCTGGCGCCTTAAAGTACTTCATCGATTTTTGGAGTTACCCAGATGCCTTCGAACATCGCCCCGTTTGCTTAGTGGGGCTTGGTGGAATGTTCGGTGGCTTGCGTCCAGTGGAACATTTGCAGCAAGTGTTTGGCTATCGAAATGCTTTTGTCTTCCCGGATCGAGTGTTTTTAGTGAACGTCTGGAAAAATATTAATGCTCAAGGCGAGATCACTGATAAAACCGCCGCGGACTTATTGAAAAGTCAGGCCAAGGGCTTTCAGTCTTTTTGCCGTGCTCTTGATGCTGAAAAACTAGATGCGAATCATTTGGCGCTGACCCGAAATAAAAAATAGACCATTCAAAAGTGTCTCTTGTGAATCCTTGTTGTGATCGAAGCTTTTCGAGTTCCGTCAATAAGACCGTCATACGATCATAGGTATCGATGGAAAGGTTTTTCCAGGAAGGCAAGGGGATTGGATGGGCCGCGTCTGCAGAAACAATTTGGCCTTGGCGGATTTTTAAAGACCCATTGGGCTCTTTCTTGTTTTTTGTTGAAAAATGAATATCTGAGTTCAAAAGTTTAGTGAGTTTTTTTGCGCGCAGATAGGCCTTTGCCGCTCTGATACAATGTCGTTCAAATTTGTCAGCAATGTCTTCAGGCGTCAGCTCAACAGACTCATTCTGATCGGCAGAGGCAGTTTCTGAGGCGACATTAGAGTCGGTATCCGTGGTAAGTTCAGGGCCGTCAGTGGGGTCGAAGTCGACTTCTGCTTCGTCGATACCATCTTTAAGTGTTCGCACCCAGTTCAATCCCAGCGCAAGTATGGAGCGCACGGAACAAAAGGTCTTAGGATTTAAAGTGTGGCGAGCACAGAAAATCACGAATCCTTCCTTTAACAGTGAGGGATTCAAGGGTTCAAAAAAAATCTGTTCATCAAAGGCATCCACTTGAAGAGATCGACTCAGTCTTTGCACAGAATCCAGTGCCAGAGCATTGGAAAATGGGCCGATCATATGCTCATCGTCGTATTCGGTGCTGACAGACGTGAAATCATCATTGAAGAACGCCAGGTTTCGGTGGCCGGTTTTTAAACTGATGTTATAAGGCGGATTGAGACGCTTGATTTCGTCCGTTTCCAAGAGAGCTGCTTCCAGCGGGCTCCCCACGGGAGTGACCTGGATATCCCAAACTTGAGTCAGCATTTCAAGCTTGCGCGAATCGCGATTCTTTTGCCCCCGAAAATAACTATTCACCCGATCATACAGACTGGTTGCTTTTCCGACATAAAGGACTTCTCCCCACTTGCTCAGCATCCGGTAAATGCCTGGCTGCTTTGGCAAACCGAGGCGTTTTTCTTTGGGCAATGGGTATTCGTATTTCACTCGCGCTGGCTTGGGGGTGGATTGCATCCAGAGTTTAAGTTCTTCGTGGGTGTGAATGTTTCGTTCTTCCAGGGCTGCTATCAACCCTTTCCAAATGACCTTGGTGGCCTGGACGTGATTCGCGGCACGCTTTAATTCTCCTGAGGGAACTCCAAAATAACCCGCCAAGCCTTTGATTCCTCTCGCTGGCAAATTGGGCAGGAGACGTTTTGCGATCTCATGGGTGCAAAGGATTGTAAATGGCATAGGCTTCTGGATCTGTTCAAAGGCATCAAACAAAAATGGTTTTTCGAACTGAGCGAAATGAATGATTGCAAGAACGTCGTTAGTGAAATGAGTTTGCAGATAATTGGCCAGACGCTGCAATATCTCTGGCAGAGCATTAGCCTCGATCATGTGCCCCTGTGTAATGCCTGTGATGAGTTGTATCCGACCCGGTATGGGCTGATTTGCGGTTTGCTTTATAAGGTGGGACTCGATGGCGTCAGCGTTAGAGCTAGCCCATGAAATTTCAAGAATATTCGCAGAGGGAGGCTTGGCTCCGGTCGTTTGCAGATCTAAAAATAATACGTTCCGTGTCTTCAGACTCATTAGTTTAATTTTCCCAAAACTCTTTAACGTCTTGGAGGATTTGTTTTGAAACCAGTTCCTGCGGAGTGGCCTCAAACCAACCTTCGGGCATAGTCGCCGAATAGGAATTCTGCAAAAAGCGTGAGTCCATCATTACGATCACGCCACGGTCCGTTTCGGAGCGAATGACTCTGCCTGCGGATTGGATGGCTTTCGCCATGGAGGGATAAACATAGGCATAATTAAAGGCGTGGTCTTTACCGTAACGTGTTTCATAGTAGGAACGGATTTGTTCGCGTTCAAAATCAAAATTAGGGAGGGCTGGACCAACCACAAAGGCCCCAATGAGCATATCACCGGGAAAGTCCACACCCTCTGAAAAAACGCCACCTTGAACACCAAGAAGGAGAGTGGCCAGTGGGCCTTTCAGTTTTTCGAGATACTCTTCAGTTTGGATTTGTTTCATCTCGCGTTCTTGAACCAAGACTTGAACGTCCGGAAGCTGAAGCAAGGTTTCCACCATTCGCATAAACTCAAAACTCGGGAAGAGGGCAATATAATTGCCCCTTTTGATTTGAGTGACCCGTTTTATGGTTTCGGCGATTTTGGCCGCATTCAGCGAGCGTTCTGAATATTTGGTCGAAATCTGAGGAATAATCAGAATCTTTCGATTGGATTTTTCGAAAGGAGATTCAAACTCTACGGTTTGCGTAGTTTTTTCCGGCAATCCTAATAACTCCTGGTAGTATGAAAAAGGTTTTAGGGTGGCAGAAAAAGCCACCACATTCTTAAATTCCTTGTAGGCCAACTTTAAGTGCTCAGAGGCATCACAACAGGTGATTTTCAACATCTCAGTAAAATGATTTTTCTGATAGGTTTGAAAAAACTCTTCTCCACGGAGAGTCAGAGAATTCACAAAGTCGGACCACATGTTCATGAGTCTTAAAAGTGGATCTTGGGGTAGAATTTCCGCATCCGAATCAAGATACTGCATTGTTAGGTCGCGTATCTCCTGGTCGAGTTCCTCGAACGGCTTTAAATCGATAGTGATGATTTTCGAAACTCCGTCTTTACCGTGCGATTGTATCAGCCGTCGCGCACGTGCAATGAGAGCTTGGGCCTGAATAGAATAAAAGGCGGGGAGCTTGGGAAAGACCCGTTCCAGCAAATGCAATTGCTGAGTCGAAAGACTGGGTGAAAAATAATCTTGCGATCGGGATGGGAGATTGTGAGCTTCGTCGATGACTAAATTGGGTTTTTCTTTGCCATCAAGGAGTGACTCCGAGAGTCGACCCAATAAGCTGCGAGGAGCAAAAACATAATTGTAATCTCCGATCACGACATCAGCCCGTTCAATGGCTTCTATGGACAGTTCAAAGGGGCAAACTTGGAACTCTTCGCCTAAGTCCTTGAGCTTTTTACTGCTGACACTTCTCAGTTTGTTCAGTTTGTCGATGAGATTGTGTTCATCGATCTTTTTATAATAGTCTTTTGCATACTCGCAGTATTTGGGGTTGCACAAAGGCTCAGCCTTAAGACACATTTTACTCTTCGCTGTGATCGTCAATGATCTGATTTTGCATCCTTGCTCGCGGATTTTTTCTACGGCTTCTTCTGCCACCTGATGCTGGGAATTTTTCGGTGTGACATAAATGACCTTTTGTCCTCGAGCTAAAGCTTCTTTGAGAGCTGGGTATAAAATTCCTGCTGTCTTTCCGAGACCCGTGGGCGCTTGGATAAGGA
>JBILOD010000224.1:0-6487 GCA_044374645.1 Pseudobdellovibrionaceae bacterium
TTTATCGCACCTTAAACTCGGGCATGATAGCACAAGAGAATCTGAATGCTTCCGATGTTCATGATATTGCTGCCAACGCACTTCTAGATTATGTGATAGTCTCTATCAAATCTCAATGGTGTGTTGGTGAAAATTGGACCAAACTTGACTGTAAAGGAAAAGAACTGAGCCATAATGGTTCACTTCGGCGCATGCTACTATCCGAAAACAGCATAATGGCCCACGGGGATTATTTTATTCGAAATGTGATCTCTGAAAAAAAAGTTCCCCTTAGTGACTTTCCAAGTTGTGCCTCTGCACTCAATAAAATGCCCGCAAAAAAGGAGCTGGCTCAATGGAAGGACAAGTGGCTTAAATGCATACGTTTTCCTGCGTTGGAGGACGGTGGACCGCCCGCTTTACGTCGTGAAATTGCCAATATTACGGCATTACCTGGAACTCATCCATTAAAGAAATTATTCGATAATGACTATTTCAAGAAAAGCGACCTTGGAAAGGTTGTGATTTACGTAGATCAGATACTCGGAGGTCGACAATTTTCACGCAATGGACGAGAAATTGCAATCAATGTTAAAATTGACGTCCATTCTAAATCGAATCCCGCGATCATAAAAAGCGCCATTGCTTCAAAAATTGAAGTAACTCCCGCCGAACTGAACCATTTTGGGCTAGTCCTGGCTGGAGATATGTATATGGATGGATCCGTTCAAAAAGAAAAAGGGGCTTACTTTCCGCTTTCCAACGATAACCTGACGTGGCCAGGAATTAATTTCGATAGTCAGGTTTATATTAACGGAAATATAATTCTGCCAAAGAGTGCAAAGAAAGATCAAAGTTCTTTTGTGAGGTTTAACTCGAGCGTCTACCTGAGCG
This sequence comes from Pseudobdellovibrionaceae bacterium, assembly GCA_044374645.1. Classification (GTDB taxonomy): domain Bacteria; phylum Bdellovibrionota; class Bdellovibrionia; order Bdellovibrionales; family Bdellovibrionaceae; genus CAUJGP01. Next base: position 874 of record JBILOD010000224.1, read on the forward strand.
ACAAGGTACCATCTACAAATGAAGAAGGTGCGGTTTGCCGCGGTTACGAAGATGGCAAATGCATTTATTTTATCAGCCAAGCCGAGGATAAGCTCACTGATTACATGAGTGGATTTGCTAAGGGCATTGACCACATGATTCAAGATAAGGGATTGGAGTACATCGCGGGCCCCCAGCTTGGTGGACTAGCTGATGGCGATAATTCAAAAGGCAAAATTGTTCAGGCGTGCTCCGATCTATCAAAATCACTCACCGATTTTCGCTACACTAACAACAACAACATGGTCGTTCTCAAAAATCCGAACATCAACAATGAATACTTGATGCTTTGGACAAATAACGGGAATACTACTTTCAATCAAAGAACTTTGAATCGGTTCTCCACACCTCAGAACAATATTCCGCGAGGTCACCATGCTAACTGCTATGAAGGGAAAGACTCTGAAGATCGCCTGATGAGGCCACACATTTATAACAACAATAATAGTGTCAAAGTTCCTGGCCGACGACACAAGAACAAAAGAGAAGAGCCTGTTACACCCCTTCCGGCCTACAATTTATACACCTTAAATGATATTGATTTAACTTCGACCGCGGGATCCCTCAATGGGGATTTACTCATAAAATCACCCATGGAAAGCTTCGACTCAGATGCTGGCAAAAAAATTCGCAATACCCTTAAGAAATGTCCGAAGAATCGAACTAAAGATCAGCTTGATGCCATTGACGGTGTGTTTAAAGAAAAAGCTGCAGCCGTAGTGAATATGGAATACGGAATTGTCCTACAGGACAGTAATCAGGTCCAGTCGGATCTCCGCAACCAGACGAGTGACCTGAGCCCCGCCGATGCCGTAATCGTTCCCACGATGACGAATGCAAAAGGTACAGGAATCATCGACTATATTGAGAGTCTATTTCCTAAAGCCTCCACAGGCACTATGTACACGGCAAAAGCCTTAATGGCCGTAAATACGAAACTCATTTTTCAAGGCGTAAAAGATGGACTGATTGAATCCTTTATTGATGAGCTCGATGCCTCAAGCAATGGATCATTTGCTGCTATTACAAAAAGTCAGCTCAATAAAATCGAAGAACTCCTCAAAGGCCTTCTCGGGACTTCCGACCTCGCAACTGTTGCTATTAAAATCACAGGTTTGAAAAGTGACCTCGCCGTTAAACAACAATCATTGGATCAAATCAATGGCCAAATAGCTTCGACCAATTCAACCATCACAACAACAGATTGTGTAAAAAATGACCTCACGGGATTAGATGAGTGCACCACTACGACAACAGATAATCCGGCCTATCAGAATTTAATTTCGCAGCGTAACAGTCTCCAGGCACAAATTGCAGCCCAGCAACAACAAATTGCGATTGCCGAAACTCTGGTTGCCCGACATAATTCTATTACTCATTTGCAGGCATCAGTTGTGGAGTTGAAGTCAGATTTGGAAGATTTGCGGGGCGCTGATAAATTGGGCCGCAGCGTTGCTATTGAAGAAGTGGCTGGAGTAAAATACAAATTTGGAACCGTTGAGAAAGATTTCTTTGCTCCAAATATCTTGAAATTAAAAGTCAACCTCCCTAAAAAGAACAACCAATTTGTCAAAGAGTTCTTCCTCAGAGTGGATGCGTTCGATCCTTCTTATGTCTATACCGAGGTACCGAGTCTGAACACCGAGGCAAAGTGTAACTCTGTCGAAGCTGAGCCGGGTGTCGTAGGAATTTTCGCTCTCACCTCCGCTGGGACACGCCGCTGTCTCGAACTGCGATCCACTCGCCTTAATAAAGATGGAAAATTCCCTAAACCCAATTATAATTTGTTCACTTACCAATTTAAAAAATCGGCCAATGGAGACTCTGAACAATATTATCCAGAAATTTATACCAATGTGACTGATGTTAATTCCTATTTGACGAGTTATAAAGGCTTCTCCATGGTAAACCATCCAGGATTCAATGAGTTTAAATGCAATGTCCTTGCTACTAAAGCGTTTGTTCCCGATGAATTACCAGACTCCTCGGCGAACGCTCAGAATCATGATCTCGATGGTGATTACGCATTGTCTGATCAAAGTTTGAAATCAGAAGACTTTGCCGTCCAGACTAATCATAGCTGGTTTTTTACTGAAACAGAACCATTTATGACTATAGCAGAACAGTCCTATGATCCGAGCGAAAGCCAGTTTCTCCTTGATATTACGACCAATACTACTGGCCCTGAATTTCCCGTAAAATCTATTATGTCACGCTGTATGATACACAGTAACGTAACCTTCGTTGCCGGGTTTTATGTTTGCAGGGAGTTAATCATTCAAGGGGGACGTTCAGCCCCTCTTGAAACGGCAGGTACTTTTATTGTTGGCCGCTTAGTCGTTGAGGATTCCTCCGCTGCTAAATTTGGTATTTATTTTCGGAATATTTATCATCAATATAGCGTCGACAATTTGAGGGATAAAAACTTTCTGAATTCTGAGGAAAAATGCTATGAGAACATCACCCAGCCAATTTGGTATGGAAATCTGACTGTGGCCAACCGGTCAACACTAGATCGTTGTGTTCCTTCGACTTTTAGAGACGATGCCCAAGCCTTTACCTGGAATATGGTGGATCCTGACTGTGGAATAATAACTAGATTTGCGAACGCCGATAGTCCCGCCTTAATCGGTGAAAGAATGGCTTGTAAGGATGAAGTGAATCGCTTTTTCGTCATCGAAAAAGGTCGAGGGTTTCTATGATCACGAGTCAGCGTGGATATTCTCTCTTAGAAGTCCTTGTTGCCACACTTCTTCTTGGGATTGTGGCCGTAGGGATAGCTTCAAGCCTGAATCTGTATTACAATGATTTCGCGCATTTGGTCACAACCTCAGCTCGTGACCGTTACCTTAAAAGTGTTGTTTCAACGATCGAGACCCGCATTTCGCAAATGGAGATATCATTTGATCCGAACGCTACATTGAATAAAGATCCGGAAACCTTTTCCTACTTTTGGGCACCAGATTACGAAATAGTTTCAGCGAAGGATTGCACAGAAAAGCTATTCAAAGGGCAGCCGAAATGTCCCCTTAAAGGACGTATGAACTATATGATTAAGCCCATATCAGGAACTCCGAATATGTTTGAAACAACGATTTACTTCTACCATCCCCGACTTAATGGAGGACAGGCAAGAGAATATGTTTACTTCCTGTCCGTAAAATAGTGAGAGGATTACAAATGGTTAAAGCAAGCAAACCGAACGGATATACACTTGTAGAAGTGTCCATCGCTCTGGGCCTGGGAGCCCTAATAACGGTGGGGGCAACTAAACTTGTTGGAGACCTCATCTTGCAATCGAGAAAAGCCAGCGTCGCCACCGAAGTTTCTATTGGATTAGACTTGGGTGCAAAATGGCTCGAAGACGATTTATCGCGAGCCGGAATCAATCTGAATACAACGGATATTCCAGATGTATCTTCAAAAAATTTTTTCCAGTATTTTCCATACGCACCAAAAGCTGGCACGACCACAAATGAGGAAAGAAAAATTATACTTTCCCTCAACAAAACCAAATACCCAAAATCTGTGGATGAATTTATTTTCCTTGTCACCGATATAAACTGGACTGTTCCACTCATATTTAGTCCGCGCAAAGCCTACCTAACCGGTCGTTCCTGCAGTGAAGGAAACTCATTAACTTTTAACATCAATTGTTTTTTTGACAACAACATAGTGGTCGAGGCTGAGAGGGAGTTTGGGGCTGATATTATGAAAAAAACCAGCGACTCGATGTTTTTCTTTCAAATCCCCCAATACTTTCGACCTTTAGCCAAAGCCAACGAATTACTATCTTATGCCTTTTTAGCCCCTTCCACTTTTGGATCCTCCAAAGTTGTAGATGCAGCTCCTATATTAAAAAATAATACTGTGAGCAGCAGTTTGTCGCAATGGCAGAGTAACCGATACACCTCTATTAACTACATGCACCCGAACGGAACAACTTTGCAGAATTTAGATCAGTTCCTTAAAAAAATTCCATTTTACGCTGGAGGAGGAACATCGTTCAATCTTTCTCGCGTGCGCCTAGTTAAATATTTGATCGAATACAAAAAAATCGATGGCATACAAACAAGCGCTCTTTACAGAATTGAATTGGAGCGAGTAGCTGCCGACAAGTTTAAAAGATTGCAAACTGAATTGGTTAGCGATGGGTTTGAAGCGCTTTTTTTAACTCGGAAGATGACGAGTGACCCAATAGTTAATGTTTCTTTCGAACGACAGTTTCGTTTGAACGACGCCAGGTAAAGGGGTTTTAATATGAAGGCAAATTGGCAGGCCAAAAATGTTCTGTTAACATTGTTTTTTGTCGAACTTCTCTACCCAGGAAATGCGAATGCAACTGGAAGAGATGTTATCATGAAAACTTTTTCGGTAGCGCCCGAAAAGTCGGCATCAGATCCCGTTGCTCCTGAAGCCAACGTCAAAGTGAAAATTAAGCTTCGATGTGCCGGTGCAAATTTACGAGATATTGCAAACCCGCTTGCTAGAGACGGCTTATTGATTCCACAGATAGTAATAACAACACCCAATAACACGCGCCGGGTATTCACTCTCGACCCGGCGAGTTCAGGTGGACGTAAAGTGCCTGGCTGGTTGGCGAACTCATCGATTATTGCCTCAGACCAAATTAACGAAAAAAACTATGTTTTCAAGTGTGCCTCGGTCGAAGATGTCAATTGCAAAGCGGGAAAGGGAGATGCGTACAGAGTCATAAACTCAAGGTATGGTTATTTGAATGTAAATTTGCCGATCAAGGCAACTGATATCGGAAACATTTGGATTAATCCTGATAACAACATCACACTCCCAAAGGTTACAGTTAATTTTATTCAACACCTCGCTCGCCCAAGGTTTTGGTCTGAGTATCGTGGCCACTCTGGGCACCTCACATTCTATCAGACTCCGCCCGAATGGGATGCGAACGGCCGTGAAGTATCGATTACAGCCGTCATGTTCGGTGAAGAAGGGTATTGCGGTGGTTACCATTCACCCTTGGTCTTATATTTCGATGACGAAAGGCCTTCTTACACTGGTATAGCCAATTTTGATTTTTTTGGAACACAAGGAACAGTGTATTGGCCCGAAAAGGGATCCAAAGCTTACTTTCTTGCGATGGATCGAAACAAAAATGGGGTTATTGACTCCAACACTGAACTTTTTGGAAATGTAGTTGGTGAGCATAACAACGGGTTTGAAGTCTTGGCAAAATTAGACTCAAACAAAGATGATTTAATTGATGTGCAAGACCCAGAGTTTGGTAAATTGCTTTTATGGAAAGATAGTACAGGTTCAGGTCGCACCCTCAAAAAAGATTTGGTTCCAATTTCAGCCATGGGGGTTAAATCAATATCATTGAAATATCAATCGTTCATTAGACCCTATGGAGGGAGAGCCGAAGAGCGGGCCGAAGCTGTCTTCAAATTTTATCCAAATCGAAAGAATGGAAAGCATCGATCTATTGATGAGAAGCTTTCAGAGGGTAAGATTATTGATGTATGGTTCGCCCGGCCGACCGCTTTGACCAGCCGCTAATCAATCTGTTGACCCCTGTGATTGGCCACCGAAAATAGTT
>JBILOD010000428.1:0-3949 GCA_044374645.1 Pseudobdellovibrionaceae bacterium
TTTTCGCCCTCCGACCAATCCGTTAACCAGTTCACATTGTTAATTTCTAATTCAGAGTGAAATAAATATTTTTCATCGCCGATCCAAACGGTTTGAGTCTCAGGCTCCAACTTAATCACAAAAAGCTTTTCATGATGACTCATCCCCAGCCCTTTGCTTTGACCGAGTGTGAATTGGTAAATCCCAGGATGCTCACCCATGATTTCTCCGCCGGGATACCGACGAAGAAGACCGCGTCGCAATTCGGTGGCAGGCACGTGTTCCTCAACAAACTTTGTGTAACCCTTGTCGCCTACAAAACAAATTCCGGTGGAATCTTTTTTCTTGGCCACGCAAAGGCCTTTGGATTCGGCAATGGCGCGCACTTCCGGCTTATTGAGATGCCCTATCGGAAAAATCAGTTTCGAAAGTATTTCTTTTTTAAGTGTAAACAAAAAGTAGGTTTGATCTTTCCAGTCATCGGTGCTGGTAAAGATCGCTGGCTCACCCCAGGCGTTCGGCATCACTTGTGCATAATGGCCAGTGGCTAAATAATCGCAATCGAGTTCCTGCATTTTGTGAATCAAGTGATCAAACTTCAAAAAGGAATTACAGTTCACACAGGGAAGCGGCGTTTGCCCTTGCAGATAGGATTTCAGAAATGGATCGATCACTTCCGTTTTAAATTTCTCTTCGCAATTGATCACGTAAAAAGGAATATCGAGGCGATCCGCCACACTGCGCGCATCATCCACATCCATGCTGGAGCAGCAAGTACCATGGCCCTCTTGAATATCACACTGAGTATAATCCCAAACCTGCATGGTCGCACCAATCACTTGGTAACCTTGCTCCACCAACAACGCCGCTGCTACGGAGCTATCGACTCCGCCACTCATAGCCACGAGCACTCGTTTTTTATTTTGCTTTTCCATTACCATATATTTCGTTCTCGCTGATTAAGGTTAGCCAAGTCACTGGGTCAGGGAGCGAAGGTGAGTCACCACCTCTTTGAGCACCATCACAAACTTTTCAACTTCGTCTTTGGTGTTCTCCCAACCAAAACTCACACGCAGACTGCTTTGCGCTTCTCCCCGAGAGAGCCCCATGGCGAGTAGCACTGGACTCGGTTCCGGAGAACCACTGCTACATGCCGCTCCTGTGCTCACCGCGTATCCCGCTAAATCCAAGCGCATAAGGAGGGTTTCACCATCCACCCCTTGAATCACCAAGGAGCTGGTGTTGGGCAATCGAGGAGACGCTTCCGCCGTCACGCTCACACCATCGAGTTCCTGACGGAGACGTGATTCAAAATAATTTCTCAATTCGGTCATCACCGGAAAGATGTCTCCCACTCGCATTAGGTGGGGAGCCATCTCGCGCATCGCTCGGAGAGACAACACATTCTCTGTGCCCCCTCGTCGATGACGCTCTTGACCTCCGCCCGTAATTTGTGAAACCAAGGGCGAATTCTTTCGAACAAACAGCCAACCAGCACCTTTAAGCGCGTGAAATTTATGGGCAGAGAAACTGGCGTAATCCACTCCCCACTTTGGCAAATTGATACTGATTTTTCCGAGCGCCTGCACAGCATCGGTGTGAACCCTGACTTTCTTTTCCTGGGCGAACTTTACAATTTTCAGAATCGGCAAAATGGTGCCTGTTTCATTGTTAGCCATCATCACGGAAACCAAAACGGTGTCATCAGTAAAGCTGGATTCAAAAGCGGTCCACTCAAACTGTCCATCACGATTCACGCCGATACGAGTAACGGCTGCCCCGAGCTTTTCGAGTTCATCCAAAGTTTTTTTCACACTCGGATGTTCAATGGTGCTTGTAATAAAATGAATTTTATTTGGCGTACGCCCTTGGCGAAGATAATGTTCAAAGGTTCCGCGCAATACTAAATTGTTGGCTTCGGTTCCACCGCTCGTGAAAACCAGTTCCAAGGGATGACAGCCCAGTGCTGCCGCAAGCTTCTCCCGTGTTTCACGTAAGATGGTTTTCGGCCCTCGGCCCGCCCAATGGATGGAACTTGGATTTCCCCAGACTTCAAGCCAGTCCCGGATCTGTTCGGTGATGCTGACTAAAGGCGGGGTGGTGGCATTGTGGTCGAGGTAAACCCGACCTTCGGAGGGTTTTAGTACTTCAATGGTCATGACGCCGGGCAACCTACCATAAAAACGCTCCCTTCCACAAGGGAAGAAACTAAAGGTTTCCCTGGTCACTGCCGATAATTAGCCTATGCGCGATGTTCATTGGAAGTCAAAATTTCCGCAAGCTTATCATAGGGTCCGACAAATCCCCTTGGCCCGTAATTTATCACCATCACAATGGATGTTTTTATCCCTAGAAAACGGCTTAATTAGCTCCGCAGACAACTTAAGCTGGGCTGGAACCTTCTATGGCTTGGCTCAACTCAATGACAACTTCTTTAACGCCCATTTTTCGCCAGCTATTTATGAAAAATACAAAGACGCCTTCAATTGGGGCCCCCAAGCCTTGCCGGTTTTTGAATGGGATGGCGTTGTTTTCGTGGCCTGCGTTGATCCTTACTCCGTCCCTAGTCAAGTTGCCAGTCAATTGGACTTTATTTGCCGCCCCATTTTAGCCACCTATGAAGGACTTATCCGAGGATGGCATCACGTCGTTAATGGACAACCATCGAAGTCGACCGCCGAGGCCGCAGCCCCTCCCTCAACGAGCCAGGCCGAAGCTGTGGCTGTGGGTACGATGAATTCGCCGACCGACATGACTCCACCAGAATTGAATCCGGCGTTGGAGAGCAAACCTCCATTCAATGCCCGGATCACTTCAGAATCTGGGGAGAATCCAAAGCCCAAAGTGGGTACCAATGAAATTGAGGCTCAATTTCAGGCTCCGTCCCCCAATTTAACCAATTTAATGGCAGATTTTTCAAAAGGAGACGCATCTAGTTTACCTAATAGCGTAGTCCAAGCAGAACCTGCGCCGGATCTAAATCCGCCCTTGGATCTTGAACCGCAGCTCAACTCTCCAGCTGCAGTAGAGTCATGGAAAATGGATGAGGAACCTCCTCCAATGGGACTCTCTCTTGAAGAATCGAACAACGAGGCTCCGGCTGTAGGTCACTTTTTTGAATTAGAAGACTCTCAACCAAGAGTCGAGGTGCCATCCGCTGAAGTCTCAAAATCAATTGGAAGCGAAAGTGGTTTTGAAATGCCCGAGGGTCTCGAATTTGCTTTCAGCCCTCAACGCGAACCAATTCCACCCATTAGCAACTCGTCCTCCAGCCAATCAACGGAGGCTAGCCAACCAAATTCGCACTCTGGTCAGCCACGGGAAGCAATGCCAGAGCAAGACCCACTTCTAACCGCCGTGACACAACCCCAAAAACCGGCACCAAAAGCTGAATCAGTACCTACTGTTCCGCCTCCCCGTCCCATTGAGGGAAGTGTGGCTGCTTCTGGCCGTAAAACGCCTTCCGTTCCACCTCCATCAATGGAATTGGAAGAAGAACTGAAGCTTTGTTTCGCTAAAGCTTATCAAAGCTATCGTAATTTAATGATCTTAAAACTTAATGGTGACGCCGTGATCCCATTTCGTTGGGATCCAAGCTATAAGAATCCAAAATCTCTGAACTTTATACCACTCGATAGACCTAGTATTTTTCGAATCGCCGCCAAAACGCTTAAACCCTTTCACGGGCCGGTGTTTCCGAATGATATCAATATTGAATTTTTCGCTAATTGGTTTGGCGGACATACACCAAGCTACCTAACAATCGTTCCTCTATTTTTTGAACGTGAATGTGTCGGCTTTCTGCTCGCTGCCGCCGACGAAACTCTCGATCGCAAAGACAGCTTACACCTCATGGAAACCACCGCAAACAAGGTGGAAGCGAACTTTGGTGTACGCCTGGCAAGTTAAGATTGATCTCATTTGTGATATTAAAAATTCTTCTTTGTAAAACTCATTGGACCCATCGAGA
>JBILOD010000329.1:0-5051 GCA_044374645.1 Pseudobdellovibrionaceae bacterium
AATTAATGAGAAAAAAACCGGCCGCTCCCCCCCGGAAAGGAACTTGCGCTTGCGCGCAAAATTTCGGAAAATGCTTTTGTGCTACTTTTACCTAAGCTCCTCCAAGTCTGAAGTTTTACGCTGCTTAAATATCGACTGGTTTGAGTATTAAAATTTCTGAGGACCAGAACACGCTAATTTAACTTCAAAATAGCCCCTCAATCCATGGGCGGTTCCGCGGATTTTACTTGAAATTCCGCGGAACCGCCCATAAAGTACAATCAGTAGACAAATTAAACTCGAAAGAATGCATGATTAAACGAATTTTAAATATCGACAAAATAATTGCTCGCAAAAGTCTTTTTCTTTTTGGTCCACGCATGACCGGCAAAACAACCTATCTCAAGCAAAAATACGCGGATGCCCTTTTTATCGATTTGTTGGATTTGGATACTTTACGAACTCTACAAGTTACTCCAAAGTCACTTCATGATTGGATAACTAAACATAAAAAAAGTAATTTGGTGATTGTTGACGAAATTCAGAAACTACCCGAACTCCTCAACGAAATCCATAGAATCATAGAGCTAAAAAAAGAAGTCAGGTTTATCCTAACGGGAAGCAGTGCCCGCAAACTGAAAAAACTTGGGGTCAATCTATTAGGCGGAAGAGCTTCAGAAATCCACATGAAACCTTTGACGCTTTTTGAAATAAAGGATCATGAGTTTAGTTGGCAAGATGCTTTACGTGTAGGCTTATTACCAAGTATTGTGACTAGTCCAGAGCCCAGGCTTGATTTAAAAGATTACATCAATCTCTATTTACAACGAGAAATTAAAGAAGAAGCGCTTGTAAAAAATTTTCTGAATTTTTCAAGGTTTATTGATTTTGCCGCTCATGCAAACACCGAACTACTAAATTTTACATCCTTGGGCAGTGATGCCCAAATCGCACCACGTACTGTTCAAGATTATTTTTCAATTTTAGAGGACACTTTGCTAGGTGAAAAGTTACCACCATTCAACAGTGCTAAACGTAAAAATATTACTACCTCGAAATTTTATTTTTTTGATAATGGAGTGGTAAATTATTTAACAAGTCACCTCAATTTAAAGAAAGGCTCCCCTGAATTTGGCAAGGCCTTTGAACAGCTTGTTTTTTGCGAATTGTCTGCATTCAAAAGTTATAATTTCCAGACGCAAATTGATCTTTATTTTTGGCGCACCCATTCTCAGTTAGAGGTTGATTTTATTCTTGTTGTTGAAGAAAAAATATTTGCAATCGAAGTAAAAGCTACTAGTCAACCTCGCCTAAAGGATTTTGGAGGGCTCAGGTCCTTTAAAGATGAATTTCCTGAAGCTAAACTTTTAATGGTAACCCCTACTTCACATTCGGCTATCAGCAATGACATAGAAGTCTTATCCATTCTAGACTTTGTCAATTGGTTATGGACTATCAAGTAGGCGATTCCTGGAATCCTGCCCCTAAGACTTCAGCATAATGAACAGGCATTGCAATATGGTCATTTTCGATGGCACTTAAGTTGGTCCGTTTAAGTCCAGTCACTTCGCAAAGCTCTTCTTGGGTAATACCAAGTTTATTCTCGTGGCTTTTATTAAAGCTCCTGGCGTTACAGCATTTGGCGCCACTTCATTTAAAATATCTCGCATGTTTTTCATGTAACCGCCTTTCTATCAAAAAAATCTACTTCTTGTAATTATGGTCATGAGTTACTCGGTGCACATTAACTTTTATCTCACGCCGATTAACCTTATAGAGAATTCGTCCTGAAAAACTAAAACTTGAGGAACGGCGTAATACTTCTTTGCCTCTTCTGCCAATATTTGGCGTTCCCCCGCTATCAAATTTAAGGGGTACTGTTTGTCCGAAGGGTGATTGATTGGCTTTTGCCGCAATACGCAGTAATTGCTAAACGAATTTTTTGCTCCCTATACCCCAATATTTTTCATACCTCCTCATAAGGTCTAGGAAAAACACTTGAGTTCGCTTGGACGTTTGTCTGCTGGAGTGATATTTTAATGGTCATCGCATTTTGTTTTTGTAAAATCTAAACAAGGACATAGTTAATTTAACAGGCAATTGATTGATATTTAAGGAACCGCAAATGGGTAAACAGAAAATGATTGTTGGCGGCGGATTGAGTCTAGTGCTCTTATTTTTATTTGTATTGGCTATTAACGAATTTAGAGAGAACTCAGATCACTTAAGTGTAAAATCAGGAAAAGACCGAATTTTGGATAAATTGGGGGATTCTTGTGAAAAGGGAAAAGAATATAATTGCTTTGCGATTGGGATGCAATTTCGGCGAGCGGGCGCAAATTCAAGCGCTGAACAATATTTACTTCGTTCATGCGAGCTTGGATTGAAGGATAGTTGTCATAACTTGATTATTCTCAGATACGAGATGAATAGTAACGTTAAAGAAACTTTGAATGCCTTAGGTAAACTTTGTGTCGAAGGCTACAAGCGCGGCTGTGAAACAAAAAAATTGTTTGAAGAAACCAATGCCAATATACAGGCATTTCAAGACGACTGCAGTAAGAATGATCTTTCAGCTTGTACCAAATTGGGTGATTACTATCGTCAATGGGCACAACACGTAAAAGCTTTCGCCACACTGAAAAATGCTTGTGATTCTGGAAGTATCCAAGCATGCAATGATTGGAAAGGTAATATTATCTCTGAAAACTTTTTTTTCAATTCAAAAAAATTGGAGTTCAGTAAGCAGATATTTAAGGCTTCCAAATTTAGCACCAAAAGTATTACGGGTTTAAGCAGTTCCGAATCACGTAATGGTATACATTTAATTGTCAAAGGATATTTCATCGAACTTTTTCTGAAAGACAAAGGGAAGTTCGACGATATCTCTAATAAAATAAGAAGCCTTACTCCCAAAGAGCCTTCAGATCTGAAGATAAATGTTGCGGACTTTGAAAGAGTCTTGGTGGTTGAATCTAGCTCACGGCGATTACTTTCAATGACTCTTAATGCTAATAAAGTCAGTTCAATGTTTTTTTGTGATAGCCAGCTTTGTGTAGTGGTGAGTGATTCTTACTGTAAACGATTATTCCGCATTCAGACTGCAAATAGTCCCGATTACTTAGAGGAACTGCAAAGCTCCGAAGGAAATATTTTGAATAAAGAGTTAATCAGCATAGTTTCTGATACTCTAAATGAATCAGAGTTTATTGATTACTTTAAACCAAAAGCCACGAGTTTAGTCGAGTATTTGGAAAAAAAAGATAATGAACCTTATAAAGGGGGCGTTGATTACTTAGAAGAAATGAAATGGTTGTGTCAGCATATTTAGATGGACAACTGACATTGGGGTTAAAACCTCGACTTGTGCTAAAAACCAATGTCTCTATATCATAGACTCCACACTGAGTTCCCGGTGGATAAAAATCGCTCCAAACAGTTTCATTACAATATTCCATCCATTTAAAACAACTAGTGTCTATCAGGTCAACTTATGGGTAATTGAAAGTCCATAAACCGTCTTTGACTTTTCCGTAAAGCCTCAGACAAGCGGTGCTCGCCTCCGGGAGACTGTCCCCCGGGTCCGCTCCGAACTCGTTTTCCGGAAAAGTCAAAGACGGTTTATGGAGCGCTCTCGATTTTTTACACAGAAAAATGTGTGTTTTTAGTCTCAATTGCCTGACTTGGCGGCACAAAAAGCTGCTTTTTCCATCGCACAGAGCAATGAATCTTGATAATGAAGCGCGCTTAAGAGACTTTGTAACGTATTTGTTTTTAAGCTGTTCGAACAAATTTCTGTTTGAACAAAGTTGAATTCCGTTCGAAAAGGTCCTTAAGGGAGAATCTATGTCTGCGATGGTAGTTGTTGGCGCTCAGTGGGGCGACGAAGGCAAAGGAAAAATTATTGACGTGTTTTCAGAACATGCCGATTACGTCGTCCGTTATCAAGGTGGTGCCAACGCCGGTCACACCCTGGTGGTCAAAGGCGAAAAAACTATTTTGCATCTCATTCCTTCGGGCATCCTACACGCCCAAACGATTTGCGTGATTGGCTCCGCTTGTGTGATCGATATTGAGATCCTACTTAAGGAAATTCAGAAATTGAAAGCCCAGGGTCTCCTACAAAACCCTAAGCAATTGTTGATCTCTGATGGCGCCACCGTGATTTTGCCTTTTCACAAGGCGCTCGATTCGGCCCGCGAAATGGCCTTGGCCAAAAACAAAATCGGCACCACTGGTAAAGGCATTGGCCCAGCCTATGAAGATCGCGCCAGCCGTAAAGCCATTTTAATGTCAGATCTCTTTGATGAAGAGACTCTAAAACGAAAAATCGAACATAACCTTCTCGAAAAAAATGTTCTTTTTGAAAAGCTCTACAATCAACCACCGGTAAAGGTTGAATCAGTGCTTTCTCATATTAAATCTTTGATTGGTGAACTCGAGGCCTATCGTTGTAAAGACCCAGGCCAAGTGATTGCCAAAGCCATTGCCACTCGTAAACGAGTTTTATTTGAAGGTGCACAAGGAACCCTGCTCGATGTTCTTCATGGCACCTATCCGTTCGTAACCAGTTCTTCGACGCTGGCGGCGTCCGCCTGCACTGGAACCGGTATTGGCCCAACTATGATCAATAAAGTCATTGGAATCACCAAAGCCTACACCACCCGTGTGGGATCAGGTCCGTTTCCAACCGAATTGGCTAACGATATTGGTGAAAAAATTCGCCAAGAAGGCTTTGAATTTGGATCAACTACAGGACGAGCGCGCCGTTGTGGTTGGATTGATTTGCCTGCGTTGAAGTATGCGATTCGCCTCAATGGAATTACCAGTTTGGCCCTGATGAAACTAGATGTTTTGAGCAGCCACAAAGAGATTGGAGTCTGCACTGGCTACAAACTGAATGGCGAACTCTTAACAGAGTTTCCAACATCACTCACTGATCTTGAAAATGTTGAACCCGTGATTGAATTCTTACCGGGATGGAACCAAGACCTTACCAAAATCACCAGTCTCAAGGATATTACACGCTTCGCCACCCAATACATCGACTTTATTGGCAACCACCTCGGCTG
>JBILOD010000225.1:0-6452 GCA_044374645.1 Pseudobdellovibrionaceae bacterium
ATTCAACATATTGGCATGAGCTTCCACAGCGGTCATGCCTGTCGCGTGGCGTGAATAGGAAGTCCGAATAAATTCACGGGAGCTTTGGCCTAGCTCTAAACCAACAAATACCACTTTGTTGGTAAATCGACCTTTTGAAAACTTGCCAATTTGAACATCAACAAAACTTGTTTTTGGAAAAGTGCCTGCAGGAGCAATATCAATGTAGACCTGTTCTGAGTCATAAAAGCCAAAATGACCTCGGATATTCTGTGGAATAGCTCTCTCTGGAATGATTTGACTGGCCAAATAAGAGTGAAACAAAATATTCCCCTGGTAGGTCAAAACCATTCGACGTGTGACGCCATCTTGGGCAAAATTTTTGGTATCCGATGTAAGAGGTCCAGACATCACGCGAATGTTCTTTAATGCTCCAGGCAAATCAAACTTCCCTACTTCTCCACGCATGGCAGTGTCATCGACTACAACATAGAAACCAGGAATGGACTCGGCCAATTCAGCAAACCGTTTGAGGTCTGCCTCTGTACCAGCAAACACTTTGGGATTAATCAGATATGCAATAGATTTGGCGCCCTCATCTTTTAGGCGACCTAAAAACTGAATGTGGTGATCGAAGGTCGGCATCCCCTTTGCTGCCTGCACGCTAGCGGGATCAATGACAACGGTCTCGATAAGTGCGCTTGGGAGTGGTGCCGGGCGCAGAATAAGACGCAAATCATAAAGGTATGCTTCAAAATACTCGAGAGGTAAAAATGCAACGATTGTTGATAGCAGCGCTGCCAAAAGCCAACGCAATGCACGTAAGGAGAAGCTCGTTTTTAGTAAACGAACCCCATCTTTTAAATGGATCATAAACTGTTCCACGCCTAGACCTCCAGGAAAGCCAATCAAAGAGTATCAAGCTGCTCAACCCTGCCCTCAAATCGGATAGCTATTGAGGGTAAGGCCCTGATGAGGTTCGCACCCAAGCGCGACTTCCATCAGGGACAGATTGGACTTTTCACCGCCCCGCTAGAGGTCATTCTGAACGAGGATTTAATCGCGATCAATAATAACCATTTCTGTCGGAACGCAACCAAGACCTTGGCTAGCCAAAGTCGACACGCGAGCGTTTCGAGCAGGTTGTTTATTTTGTTCTGCTGCATTTGCCTTTGAATCAGTCTTCAAATTTTTGGGCTTGCAAAGTTTAATGTGTTTCATCGTGTATCCTCCTGTATTTTTCAAAATAAGTTAGGGCTAAAAAAATAAGTTTTTGAGTACGTTGGCAAAAGAATGCATCTACGTTTTGTACCGAACCTGTGCTCTTTTTATGAGTGTAGTGGCAACCGCCTCCGCAAAGGTACTTTGCCCAGCACCGGCTGCACGAAGATTTTGAGATTTGGGGCAAATGGTACTCTTTGAGGTTATCCTCATTAACTCCGACGGAAGTGTTGATTCTTAGTTGTTTTTCGTTGATATCCCATGGGCAGGTGTATAAATCACCGCGAGCATCCATCGACAACAACGATTTACCGGCTCCACAAAAATTCTCGATACGCAGTTGCTCATCCAAGCGTTGAAAGAGGTTGTCAAATCCACGGATCTTTCGTAACTCCTCTTCGCCCCCCCGCCGATCAGCTTCTTGAGCCAAAGCCTCAAGCCCCAAACAATAGTCTAGGCTTGCCTGCTCAACAAAATCCGTGTGAGAAAAGTTGAAATCATAAAAATCGAAATTCCACCGAGAGAGATATTCATAGGTTTTCAAGATGGAGGTATGCCCTTCATGAAAAACGGAAGAGGTCCCCACTGCTGGGAGTTTATTTTTAATTTCTTTTAATCGATTCAACCCCTGTTCGACTTCTACACTTGACCCCTGCCCGTTGGCTTTGGGGCGAAACTGATCTTGAATATCCGGTGGGCCATCAATACTAACAGTCACAACCATTCGAAAATCAATAAGGACATCAATGACTTTTTGGCTACCGAACCGGGTACCATTTGTCACCACTGCAAATCGAGGGGCTAGTTGAAACCTATCGGCCAAGGCCGTCGCTTTTTCAGCCACAGCTCGAAGAATTTCAGGATAAAGCAGGGGCTCCCCACCCACAAAATTAATTTGAAAACGCTCGCCAGGCAGGCAGCGTGCCATTAGCCACTCTAGCTGAGGTAGAGATTTTTC
Source organism: Pseudobdellovibrionaceae bacterium (assembly GCA_044374645.1). Lineage (GTDB taxonomy): Bacteria > Bdellovibrionota > Bdellovibrionia > Bdellovibrionales > Bdellovibrionaceae > CAUJGP01. The sequence goes on from JBILOD010000225.1 coordinate 2,159, forward strand.
TAGGTCTAATTTTACAACGGGAGAGCCATAAGTGCCATCTCCCCCTGCCGCACAATAGGTGCATTTCAGATTGCACAACTGAGTGCTATTAATCGTGAGGGTTTTAACTCTGACGTCAGCCACTGACGTTCTAGATTCACAGTTAACTGAGTCAGACCAAGCCTTTAGCTCAACTAATTCCTCTCCGAGCCTACCCTCATTGAGGGCTAAAAATAAACTTGGACTTAGCTGCGCGATCTCGAGGTTTTCATTATGAAAACCTAAGATCTCCCCTGATCCAAGCTTAAAAATGCTTATTTTTTCAAACTGCACTGGTGTCATTTCGGCTTCCTAAACATCAAATACGGACTAACCGAATTAATCTATGCAAATCCCATGCAAACCTTTCTTTCTGTGGTCTTTGGTCTGGCTCGCCTTTGGACTCAAAATATTTAATTTAATTGTCGCCAAAGAAGAGAGTAGGGAATCCTATAAGTATGAGTTTGACGATTGATTTTTGGGGAGTTAGGGGCTCATTGCCTTTTGCTCTCACTCCTAGTGATTTGACGAAGGAATTTCGTGCATTCATGCTTCGATTTTTCGAAGTAGGACACACGAATACAAAAGATATTGATCTTTTCATTCGTTCTATTGGCACTCCCTCTCTAGGAGGTTATGGCTCCTCCACGACCTGCGTTCAAGTGTCGTCTAATCACCAATCTATAATTATTGATGCTGGCACCGGGCTTAAGCACCTCGGAGATCAATTGATGAACGGCCCAGCAGGAAAAGGCGATGGCACTTTACACCTTTTCCTAACTCACTTCCACTGGGACCATTTAATTGGTTTGCCGAGCTTCTATCCTGCCATGGTAGAGGGCAACGATATCAATATTTATGCCGTACAGTCGAATGTCGAGTCTTTGATCCGAAACTTTCTTCGTCACCCGTGGGTTGAGACCGATATAGATAGTTGGAAGAGCCGAGTGAATTTTCACATTCTGCAGCCAAGAATTCCCATCACTCTGAATGACATGACAATCACCCCCTACATGATGGATCACCCAGATCCATGTTGGGGCTATCGAGTTTCGAGTGGTGGCAAAAATTATGCCCACTGCGCTGATACCGAAGCAACCAGGGTAACTGCAATGAGCCTGGGTGACGATTTGCCCATGTATCAAAATGTAGACCTTATGTATTTTGACGCCCAATACACATTAGGCGAATTAGCCGACCGAATTAACTGGGGGCACAGCGCTGCACAAATCGGCTTGGATTTAGCCTTCAGGGAGAGTATCAAACACGTTTTATTTTCACACCATGACCCAATTTCCACGGCCAGGGATATCAATCAGCTCGTCCTCCAAACAGAAGAGTATTATCGCTGGAAAATAAACCAAGCTGAAAAGCAAAAAGTAGTTTTGCCAACGGTAGAATGGGGTTTTGTTTACGAAGGCCAACGAGTCAGACTATAAAATTCCTCAAAAGATCTTACTAAAAAGGCTCACGTATCAATAATCCCAAAGGGATCCTTCTATCCGATGAGCCCTCATTTTTCTATTCTAGTAGGTCGGTGAAAAACTCTCCTAGTTCATTTTAGTTTTGATCTTATATTTACCCTCTGAGCGACATACTTGCCCCTCTGACCCTTGGGACGAACAATTAACCTGTCCACAATCAATCACCATTACTTTGCTGTCTTGATTCATTTCTCGGACTTCTTTTTTCCATTGACTGCAAGCTTGTTTCCAAGTGGCCCGAGCTTCTTTTACCAAAACGCTTGGATCACCTTCAACTTGTCCAGTGCCCTCTACAATCTCATACAACTTTTCACATTTAGAACCTTTATCCCCTTTTTTAATTGAAATCGTAGTTTCTTCGTCGGTAGGGATATCAGTGATGGCCGTCTTCTGCCCCATTGCTTTGACTGTAGTTAAACTGAATATGGTTACTAAAACTAAAGCCTTTTTTGTGAACATTGTGTTCTCCTTATTTAATGGTCTTTTCTCTGTTTCTTGGTCTCAGTTTTTAAAAATTAAGCTGATCTCATCGGGTTCATGCACCTCTTTGGCATTCCAATAACCCTTCGATTTTAAGTCTCCTAGTGGAATAGTCCTTGAACTCACCTCCTCTGTCCAAGGAAAATCCCGAACCTGATCATACTTCGTTGCTTCCTGCATAAATGTCAGCCACGCGGGCAAGGACCCACTAGCTCCGGTCAACCCACTTGGAGTGTTATCATCATAGCCAGTCCATACAATCGTCAATAAATCAGGGGTGAAACCAACGAACCAGGAGTCCCTATTTTCGCTGGTGGTTCCCGTTTTTCCAGCTACCACCTTAGTAAATCCTGACTGACTAATTCTTTTTGCCGTTCCCGTTATGGCGGTTTGCTTCAACATCCCAATAAGCACTTGGGCGGCCGCAGCCGAAATTTTATTTTCACTCGTACGCTCCGTCATAGACCAAACGAGCTTTCCATCACTATCCTCGGCGTACTCCAAAAAGGAAACTTCCAGAAAACTGCCAAACCGTGCAATGGTTAGGTAGGCCTGCAAGAGCTCAAGGGGATTCATCTCAAAAGCACCCAAACTAAGTGAAGGCACCGGTTTCAAATCTGAACGAACCCCGAGTGCTCTTGCCGTTTCAATGACTGAATCCAAACCTAAATCGATGGCTAATTGAGCCGTCGCAATATTGAGGCTTTCTTTAAGTGCGAAATACATGGGCACCCTACCAAAATGCGATCGATCATAATTTTCAGGAGTCCACTTCTGCCGTCCGACTTTATGGGTGAAGGGTTCATCCTTTAGTTCATAAATAGGATTTATTTCGTCGTCATCGGATTCAAGAGCCGTCAAGTAAACCACCGGCTTAAAGGTAGATCCCACTTGGCGCTTAGACATAATTACTCGGTTGAATTGAGTCTTTTTGAAGGAGCGCCCACCCACGACAGAACGAATACTCCCAGTGGCTATGTCCACTGAAACGAGCGCGCCCTCGAGGCTGATCTTTTTCTTTTCCTTCACTTTTTTCACTGTCGGATTTTGCGATTCTATCTGCGCTAGTCCATTGACCACCGCCGCTTGAGCTGCCTCCTGCAACCGCAAATCGAGAGTAGTGAATAGACGATAGCCACCCAAATCTTCTACTCCGAGTTTTTTCGTCTGCGCCACAGCTCCCTGCAGAAAGTACGGAAGCGTGGTGTAAAGATCCACATTTTCATTCTTTGGTAAGGCCTCAGCTTCAGCGTCAATTCTCTCCGCCGCCGTGATGTATTTTTGCTCTTCCATTTTTTGCAGCACCAGGGCCCGACGCGTCTTTGCTCTATCGGAATGGGTGAACGGATTATATTGTCCCGGGTTATTAACTACTGCCGCCAACAAACTACACTGGCTCAGTGACAAATCTGATACTGGTTTCTGGAAATAGTATTTCGATGCAGCACCATAACCGCGAACTTGATACGCCCCCTGTTGCCCCATATATATGACATTAAGATAGGTCTCTAAAATAAGATCCTTATCAAAGTGACTTTCTATCAATAAAGCCATGACAAATTCCAGAGCTTTCCGCTTCAGAGTTTTTTCAGGCGTCAGAAAATAGTTTTTAATAAGTTGTTGGGTTAGAGTACTCCCGCCCTGAGCCTTACGTCCCTTTACGAGGTTCACAATAATGGCCCGCAAAATACCAATGGGACTTACACCTTTGTGTTCCAAAAACTTGGCGTCTTCGATGGCAATAATCGCATTAAGGCAACTCACCGGAAAATCAGGTAGCGAACGCTCATCCCGAAGAATTGGTTCTCCGCCAAGATATTGGGCAATGACTTGTGGTTGAATCGTAAAGGTGTCGGTTGAATCAGAAGATTCACCCTTGAAGATTCCTTTAATTTGCATTGAAGAATCTAACCAAAGTGTTTCTATCCATGGTTCTTTAAATAATGGGTGTGGATTCTGACTCCAAAAAACCCTGAGGCAAAGATCGGAATCCAGGACCGGATTCTCCGAAGAAAATAGCCCGTTACAGGAACTGCCTTGATAAAGTCCAAAGTCACCAGCAAAGAGTCTTTGGTCAGCAGACCGAGAACGAAGTTGCCGATCGAGCACCACTTTCACGTCATCCAGAGGAAAGGAGTCACCCTTCTTCCAAGTTGTCGCACGCGAGTAGAAAATCGTGGGCCGGATCAATTGCTTTTGCTGCATCTTTAGCATCATCTCTTGATCCACTTTATAAACAAAAACGCCACCAGCAATGATGGCGAGCGTCACCGTGGCCATGATGACCACCGTGAGGAGGACAATAAAACCCG
>JBILOD010000107.1:0-9316 GCA_044374645.1 Pseudobdellovibrionaceae bacterium
CCAAATTTCTCCATGAACTTCACAGGTTCATCCGTACCGAATCGCCAAGGAGCACCCCAACTGGCTAAAAGTTCCAGCTGCTTTTTCATGTGAGGCGCGGCCAATAGAGTACTCCCCAGAATGTCACACACCACTACGCTATCGGAGACCGACAAGGCATTTATTTTTTCAAAGAGTCCCGAGACGGCACTTTCGTCCAAATACATCAGGAGACCTTCCACCAACCACAGTGTTCTTTGCTTTGGGTCCATTCCAGATTGAGTGAGATGACTTTGCCAGTCTTCGCGCAAATCCAAGCCCAAAGCATATCGTTCGCAGGTTGGTTGAACAGTATTAAGCTTTTCCTGTTTATATCGGAGAACTTCAGGGCGATCTAACTCAAAAATGCGTGTACCCGTAGGAAACGACATGCGATACGATCGAGAATCCATTCCAGCAGCGAGAATCACTATTTGTCGGATTCCCTCTTTAAGTGCCTGACTCACACGATCATCAATGTAACGCGTGCGAATGGCAATGGCTGGTTGATCGCCCACCTCAGCAAGAGCTTGCTCCAAAAGCGAAAAGCCTTCAGCACCAGCCAGAGTTCGTGCGAAAGGATCACTGAACAATCGTCCCTCGCTGTCACTTCGTTCGGTTTCCACCGCGCGCATAGCCGCGACAAATAATGATGTTTTAGCTACCCCGTCAAAACTCATAAATACTCTCCTTAAAGTCGGCCACTCATCATCCCTAGAAAGACTGTCACTTATTTGCGACGAAAGAGCTGCTTAATCACTGGTGCATAGGGCTCAGCAAAAAATGAAAGGTACATCAACAATAACCCGATTACGATTCCCAATACCAATCCACTTGGCGCCAAAAAGGCGTGAACTAAAATGATATTCAATACGATCGGCGCCAAAATCACCAGTGCCAAGGGTACATACATCCCAATCAGTAACAATAAACCGCAGATCGTCTCGGTGGATTTGAGAAAAGGCATAAAATATCCTGAAGCCATGAGCCCTGCATTAAAGGTTTGTAAGCGTTCAGGCAAATCAGCCGGTGGTGGGACTAGATTTAACAGCCCCACAAGACCGCTGGCAAAAAAGATAAACCCTAGGAGAAGTCGTGCCGCTAGAGTAAGTTTCGATTTCATATGATACATCCTTGTAAAAAGTGTTTAGTTAATTGAAGCCTATAAATTAGGATAAGGCTAGCCCGTCATCAAAAACTCCACACACTGCCTATTTGCCAATCACTAGCTCGGTCGTCACACCACAGTTTTCCACAAACCGCTCATCATGGGAGATTAGGAGCGCTCCTGCAGGATGGTTCTGCAGAAACTTTATCACAGCTATCCTACCCTCACGGTCAAGGTCATTGGTTGGTTCATCGAGTATTAAATATTGATCGGTCGGTATAAGCGCCAAGCGTACCCGCATCCATTGACCACCGCTTAATTGAGTACAGGACCGCTGGCGTTCAATCCCATCAAGCAGCTTCAGCCCAAGTTCAGACCTAAAATTACCACTTTCCAGATATTCGCCGACCGTCAACGACTTCGGCATTTCTCTTTGAGGGAAATAAACAATGGAAGAGTGCCAACGAACAGTTCCCTCCGTTGGCTGTAGTTCTCCCGTCAAAAGTTTGGCCAAACTTGATTTTCCCACCCCATTGGACCCAACTAAAGCAGTTACATTTGATTCTAAAGAAAAACTCAAATTATTGAAGAGCTGTCGCCCGTTCGAAAACTCGAACGATAGCCCGCTAACAGTGATTATGGAATGCATAAACAAATCCCTCGCACGGAGTGCAATTATTGAATTGGAAATATGAATTAGATCTGTTTATTTACTCTTCCATAGGCCTCTGGATTTGAGCCCAGAGGCTTTCAGGATAAGAGAAGTCTCGGAAACGTGCAAGTAGCGTTAACAATGATGACTCAAACAGAAACAGCCGAAAGAGGTAGTTGGTCATATTTGTTGATATTTTGACCTTAGTAGGTGAACCATATATTTGAAACCTTTCAGACTAACAACCAAGTGTTTCGAGGGTAACTATGGAGATTCATACCGAGCGGCTAATTTTAAGAAATTATAAACAAGAAGATTGGGAGCGAGTTCACATCTACGGGTCTGATCCTGATTTTTCAAAATATGAGCTTTGGGGACCCAACTCCTTGGAAGACACTCATAAGTTTGTCGCTGAAATGATTCAACAGTCTGAGTCTAATCCTCGGTACAAGTTCGACTTTGCAATTTGCTTGAAGAAGGACGAACTGCTGATTGGCGGCAGTGGCATTCGTAGGGAAACTGAATTAAGTCATGTTGCGAACCTAGGTTGGGCTATCAATCCTGAATTTCAGAACCAGGGCTACGCAACTGAAGCTGCAAGAGCTTTAATTGAATTTGGCTTTCAGACGCTGAAACTTAGTGTGATCTACGCAACCTGCGATGCCAGAAATAGAGCTTCGTATAAGGTCATGGAGAAACTAGGGATGAAAAAAGTTGGATTCATTAAAGGCACCAAGGAGATAAAGGGGCACGTTCGAGATTCTTATCGCTATGAGATTTTGCCTTCAGAAGCCTAAGATCACTAATTAAAGGTTTTGAGGTAACTTGAGGCAAGGCCACCTAGGAGGTCTTCCGCCCTATCAATCGGCGCGAAGGACTCTATGTAGGAGTCCGGTCGCACCAAGATTGCGTGTCCCCGGTAATGGCCACTTTCAGTCCAATAACCCTCCTCGCGTTTACTTGGAAAGATATGTATGACTTTTACAAACTTCGGTAATTGAAAATCAATTTCTCGCTCTCCAAAAACAAACAACGTAAATTGGGTGTAATCGAGCAAGGAATAAAGGCGGGTTTTGCGTGCACTCTCGAAAACTTCAAAATCAAAAAGGCGGCTTCCGCTGAGACCTGCCTCGCCATAACGAATTCCCATTCCGGTAATATTCCCAGCCCGTTTTTGGACGATTTTGACATAGTCTTGGGCGTGGGTTCCTTGATCTGAATACTTTGTGGCACGAACAAGCTCACCGGAACTTTCAATAACACTCAACGCCACTGGTTTGCGTTCACTTTCATAAGTCTGTAGGAGACTCGATGGGGCGCCATAATTCATTACCATATTTATTTTCCATAGGAGATTGAAGGCATCCGCTATACCAGTGTTGAGGCCTTGCCCTCCATTCACAGAGTGAATGTGACAGGCATCACCTGCAAGAAAGACTCGTTCATTCAGGTGAAAGTTTCCGGCCACCGATTCCTTCACTGAAAACTGTGATGACCAGACTATTTGTTTAAATGACAGAGAATGTGGATGTAGGGCGTGATTAATCTTAGAGATAGCATCATCAATTCTAAAGTTTTTTGTGTCCATTCGCACATAAAACCGATCAATATCTCCTTCCCTGGGAATCCAGGCCACATCCGAAGTTTCATTTTGGAAAACAATAATCTCAGGCACCTTTGGGAAATCTGTTTCAATAAAACCGTCGATAACGGCCCAGATAAGTTTGGGTCGTTCAATTTGAAAGGGTATCTTGAACCGATCACGCACAAACGATTGCGCGCCATCGGCCCCAATGATGAAGCGGGATTGAATCATCTCTCCATTTGAAAGTTTGGTTAGGCATCCGTCCTCGATGAGTTCGACGTTTTCAACCGTCGTTGACCGTTTTACCGAAGCTCCGATTTGGGCGAGTCTAAAATCCAACAATTTCTCGATGAACGATTGCCCTAACATCAGGAAATGTTTGTGCATGCACCCTTCGAGTTCATCCCACCATGTCGATTGTCTGGAAATGAAACCTCCATTCGACCACACCGAACTGGTTTTGCAGGCTTTTCCCAATGGATAAATCTCATCAAACAGATCGACTATCTCGAAGAGTTGCAATGTGCGAGCATTGAGGGCATCCGCTCGACCAATCTCAAGAGGCCCCGAAGTTTTATCAACAATAATTGTTTTCAGACCACAAAGCTTTCCAAGATAGGCGCACATGAGCCCGACTGGCCCCGCCCCAACGATGACAACATCAGTAACAATAGGTTTCATTGGTAGGATTCCAAACCTGGATTGTCATAAGGAGGATCACTCAATACATGAACGCGCTGAATATGACGAGGGGCTCGAGATACAAATTCCTCTCTTCCATGAAGAAGCGAGAAGTTATCTGCAATGACTACGTCTCCGATGTTCCATTCATGAGCATAGAAGTTGGTTGGAGCATAGAGCGCCTCCTTCAAACTGCTATGAAACAGGTCGACGTCTTCGGGGCCCAATCCTGTAAATTCGAGATTGGGCGGATTCACGAACTTTCCTTTGTCACTGCTGGGTCGTTCATTGTAACGAATGACTGGAAATTCCCTGTAAGGATGGGTAGTGATGATGGGCGAGCTGGTCTTACTATCATAAAACTCCATCTTTCTTTGATAAATCCCTGTGACTTTGCTCCAAAGATTTTTGATCGCTGCTGGTGCATTCTCCAACGCCAACATGGTGTTTGAAAAAGTGGTTCGCCCCCCTTGACCTGTCATCGGAGCTTTCACGCAGTGAAAAATTTGATACTCTGGAATCTGCGGACGATACATTCCATCCCAATGAAGAGGAACGTAATTGTAGTCGAAGATATGATCTTGAGGATTCTCTTGTTCGATCAACTCAAGGACTTTCCCAAAGGGCCAAATACTGACTTGCCCCCAACGTTCACAGTAGTTTGAAAACTCCTCCGATCCTTTAAAGGCTCGGAAACCTCTCAATACGATGAGATGCTCTTTCTTGAAATGATTGCGCAGCTCTTCAACATCAAGGTCGTTGATCGCGCTGTTTGCATCATTAGCCTCTATGAGCAGTCCAAATGGATTAAGTTTAGTTTTTTTGTAGTTCATGCGAGCACCTCAGCTTCTTTTAATTTCACCAAAAACGATTTATTGGACGGCAACTCAAAATGACTCGGGCGTCCCGTGACTGAAAAGATCAGTCGCGCCCCTAAAGCCTCTGCCTCCGTTCTTTTTAAAAGTATGAAACCCTTATCGGTCTTTACGGCGACACCGTGCCATGGCGTCATCCAACTCTCAGCTCCAATGAGGCGAATCCCAAGTTTTTTCGAGCCACAGGTCTGCGGATGGATGGATAAGCGAATGGCGCGAGGAAAGCGCTGCGCGATTAACTCGCTCCAAGCATTGCTTCTGCGGATAACCTCATAAGCCTTTGTTTTGCCTTCTTTTTGAATGGCGGATCGACTCTTGGTTTGGCCAGGAAATGTGGAGTCTTCAACCAAGAAACGCGTAATCCCGCAATACATTCGATGAGCTTCAACATCATCCAATCCGCCCTGCCCCTTTGAGCCACGGAGTATTTTCTTTCGTAACACCTCTTGGGGCACCCCAAACTGTTCCATCAGTTCTTGGCGCATTTGATGAAAGTTCTTACCTCCAAAAGATTCATCGAGGTTGAATGTCGAAATGTTCTTAAGGCCAAGCTTCGCGATCAGTTGAGTGAGTCCCCGTTGATATTCAGTCACGTCGGTCTCTCTCATTCCAACAATGTCACTGAAGACGCGACCATCGGAACATAGGATTATCTGAGCACCAGGAGTATAAACGTCGCGAATGCGCCCACAGAGTTGCTCCAAAAATTCAAGTGCGAGCTGCTCTGCCAAGTCTGGCAAAGGACTTAAGACCTTAGACAAATTAGGAGACTTACCCGGAAACGCTGGAAGCACGAGAGTAATGCGTTCGTTGGTTTTTATCGCAGTAATAATTTTAGCAATATGTGGTGAGTGACACGAACGACAGGAGACATCACAACTTAGGTGCGCATCGGGGGAACGACGAAACTCCATGATAGTGCCCAAAATCAACCGGGCTCTAGTGTAAACCGATTCGCTTTCGAGGAGTGAGTACCCTTGTGGTTCAAATGGCTCTGAGTCCTCGGTGGTAAACTTGAGGCAAGCCTCACTGACCGATGAGAAGTCTTTCATTTTCTTTCCTCCAGTCGACAATTGCTCTGAGGTCGGAGATCGAAGATCTTCGATCTCTAATCTATGATCAGAGATCTGAGTTCTGTTTTCTGAGCGTCCTAATGAGTCTTAGTGGTTAAGGAAAGTTTTAGTCGATTGGTGCCATTGACAAAAACAGATAGTACCTATACGTATCATAGGGTATGTCTATACTACCAACTTTCGCCGATATTACTTACTTTATTGAAGTCGCCCAAACGAAGAACATTTCCAGAGCGGCGGAAAGGCTTGGCATTACCCAGCCTAGCCTTAGCTCCGCGATGAAACGACTTGAAGACTCGCTAGGAGTGACTCTATTTATCAGAGGCAGAAGCGGTGTTCAGCTCACCAAAGCTGGCAGAGAGCTTTTAGGAAAAGGCCGCTTACTACTTTTAAATTGGGAACAACTTCGGACGGATATTAACAAAAAGGAAACTGGAGTCAGTGGACAATACATTATTGGATGCCATCCTTCGGTCGCATTGTATTCGCTGTCTAGTTTTCTTCCCAATCTCGTTCATCAATACCCGGAATTAGAGATTAAACTCACGCACGATCTTTCAAGAAAAATCACCGAAGGAGTAATTAGTTTTGAAATTGATTTTGGCATTGTTGTTAACCCCGTTCGACATCCCGATCTTGTGATTAACGAACTATGCACTGATGACGTTTCTTTTTGGACCGCGGCGAAGCCTTCTGTCACTCAATCGCTGGACTCCAATAAGGGGGTTTTAATTTGTGATCTCAATTTAATTCAGGTTCAAAAACTCATCGATGACTTACAAAAACGAAACCAAGGTTTTAAGCGCGTCATTCAATCCAGCAGCTTAGAGGTCATCACTGATTTGACAGCCTCAGGAGTGGGTGTTGGAATTTTACCGAAAAGAGTTGCGACCAGAGTTTCCACACAAAAACTTAGACCCCTGAATGATAGCTTGCCTATATTCAAAGACAAAATATGCCTTATCTATCGTGCCGACGCCCAAAAGACCCACGGTAGTCGTATTATTATTGATGCGATTAAAGCATCGGTGAAATAAAAATGTTAACTGGCATCCTGAAGTGGATGATTTCAGAAGGAATATAGCTTTGTATAATCCGCAACGATTTCAATCGAAAAATAACAGTGAGGCCTTTGATTTGATGTCTCAGTATCCCTTCGCGACACTCATAACTGTTGCGGAGAATACTCCCTTGGTGTCCCAAGTGCCATTGACTCCAATATGGATGGGCGAAAAAATTGTACTTGTTGGCCATCTCGCACGAGCCAATTCACACTGGAAATCCTTTGCACTGTCCAAAGCCACGGTGATTTTTCAGGGTCCACACACATACATCACTCCCAAATGGTATGTTGAGAATGACGTTCCAACGTGGAACTACTCAACCGTTCACGTCACCGGCCAAATCGAGTTGATCGAAAGCGCTGACGGAATTGTGGATTGCCTAAATTTACTGACTGCGCACGTGGAGCAAAACTGGCCAAGCGGTTGGGAGTTTTTTATTCCCGACGACCTCAGCGGCAACGCTCTCGCGAAGAGTATTATTGGATTTAGAATTATAGTTGATGAGATCAACTATAAAAAGAAGTTGAGTCAAAACCGATCACCTGCCGATCGAGCGGGAGTTCTCGAGGGCCTCGAATCCAGACTGGATGACAATAGTCGCCTGATACTGGAGGAAATGAGGAAGTTATACACTCCGACGGGAGAAAATAAATAAGCCTATAGATTATACCTTCAGCTCTGGCTTAAGATTCTAGCTTCTTTTCAATTTTGTAGACATAGGATTTTTTGGGTGGCGCATAGGACACAGCAATTTCCTGAATGCCCGTATTAATTCCACCAATCTTTAACATGGCTGCCTGGGACCGTTTGTTACCAAGTCCGACATGAAAATAGGTCTTCTTCACAAATTCCAATGCATAATTAACCATTAGTTTTTTTAGCTCCCTATTATACCGGCCACCCCAGTATTTTCTGGCTAAGAAGGTGTAGCCAATCACGATCGATGCGTTTTCGGGTGAGTAGTCGTAGTAACGAGAGGTTCCGATGATCTCACCGTTAGTTCTATCTATGATGACAAGAGCACCTTTGGATTGAAGAGCCTCCATATAAAATTGTTTAAATATATCTGGTTTATAGCGATCTGGCTGTGGATGCATTTCCCAAATCAGGGGGTCAGAGGCTGCTATCAATAGGCCATCGTAATCCTCTGGCTTCAGGGGTCTCAATTCTAAAAGTTCGCCTTTTAATGTAGGTTGAATATTGATCACTGAACCGTCCCCGCTGTTTTAGCTCTAACTATGGATGGAACATTATTCTTGTTTAGAATTACAAAACAAACCCCATAATATCAAATGGAAATGGCATCAGACGCTAGAATTCCATTCGATGGTTGGCAGCCATAGTTTAGTTTGCTACCAAGAAGGAGTCTTGACCAAAGTCAGAAGATTTAAAATATTTTTGAACTTTTTCGGTGCTGGGTTGTTAGAGGTTTAATGACTGAAGAAAACGATAACGACTTAGAGAAACTTTTTTTGCAGAGTCCCAGGGAGAACTTTCGGGCCGTTTATGTCCGATACTCTGGATCTCTGTTTCGTTTTCTCTATCGGTTTACGGTTAACAACCAGGTTTCTGAAGAGATCCTTCACGACATCTTCATGGAGTTGTTGGGAGGCCGTTTCAAAGCCCTAGAGCATGGAAGTCTCAAATCGTGGCTATTTACCGTAGCGAAGAATCGCGGACTCAATCATCAAAAAAAATGCTCACGCCTTGTTGAGTCAGATATGAGCACTCTTCCTTCAAGTGACAATCTTGAAGAACAAGCAGTGAACCGAAGTTTATTACAACATTTGGAAAAAGCCGAAACCACGCTACCAGAAGAAATCCGTGAAACCTGGAACTTGAGGAAATTGGGATTGGATAATCAAGAAATTGCCTCAAAGCTTTCGATTCCTTTAGGAACAGTGAAGTCGCGCTTTTCCCGTCTTACCGATTACCTACGAAAGGAATTTGATCATGAAGCTTAATATTAGGGACCTCTTGCTTCCATTTTATTTTGGATCAGTAAATGAAGAAGAGCGTCTTTTCATAGAGCGCGAAATGCTGAGTGATACTGAAGTCCTTGTGGACTACTTGGACCTAAAGAGACAAGTTGAGGCGGCAACCCCCTTAGCGACTCAGCCCTCTCCTCACCTTTGGGAGAGACTCCGCCCGAAAACCCCTGCTCAGCGTAGAGCTTGGCTTTCTCTTTCCATTGGTGCAGCGTTGGCTACGGGCCTAGCTTTTTTCTTTTTGCTTCACTCGACCACCCAAATCACTGAAA
>JBILOD010000061.1:0-11586 GCA_044374645.1 Pseudobdellovibrionaceae bacterium
ATCGTGCAATCTTTGATTCAAGCTCCGAACTTCCTGCAAGTTCGAGTGTTCTATAGGCAGGAGGAATTTTATGAAAACATTTTTGAACCTATGCGTATATTTGATTTTTCTACTCAATGTCTCACCCGCTAATGCCTTAGAAAAAGTCAGTGAATGGAAAAATCAACCAAAGGCGAACTTTTCGGAGGGCGAAGCAAACTTCAAGCTCGCGATGGAAAAGCTTTTGCAAGAACATATTAACAAAAATATCACTAAAGATGATTTATACAGGGCTGCTACGGCAGGAATGCTTGAAGCTCTCAATAGCGGCGAGAAATCCTGGAATACACTCTTAACCCCGCAAGACCTGAGTGAACTTCAGTCTGACCTTTCAGGCCAAGTTAGCGGAATTGGAGTCGAACTTAGTTTCGATGAACCAACCGGCTATGCTCGCATTTTAAAGGTCTATCAGAATTCACCCTCCTTGAAAGCAGGAATTAAACGCGACGATCAAGTTCTCAGTGTGAATGGCAAACGTTTTAAAGGTAAGAGTTTCAAAGACCTCGTGACATCCATCAGAGGAAGGGTCGGCGAATTCGTTTCTCTGAAGATTCTTCGTGATGATCAAATCCTGTCATTCAAAGTTAAAAGAGAAACTATTCCTTGGACTCCAGTTTCACTCTCAAAGGTCGATGCGTCAACCCAACTTCTTACTATTGGGTATTTCACCAATGAGACCCCAAAACTGGTCGAGGAAAAAATCACCGCAATAAACAATAGTAGCACAAAGTACCTCCTTGTAGATCTGCGGGATAACTCTGGGGGTGGTTTTGAAAATTCCGTTCAGACGGCTGAGCTTTTTGTTCCCAAAGATAGACCCGTCGTGGGCACTAAAGGTCGAGACGGTAAAGTGCAAAGCATCACTTCTAAGAGGGGCCTTCTCAAAAAAGGAATCAAGGTCATTATCCTCACAAACAAGAGCACCTCTTCGGGAGCAGAACTGTTTGCGGGAGCACTCATCGATGAACTAAAGGCCAAAACTGTTGGAGAAGAAACATTTGGAAAGTGGAACGCCCAGACTATTCAAACTCTATCTAATGGATTTGCCATTAAATATTCGATTATGGGATTCCAAACGCCAGGAGGTCACTCCTACGAAAATACTGGTCTCAAACCCGAATTCGAAGTGTTGATGCCAAAGGACGTTGTATCCGAAGAGTTGCGAGTTAAATATGAAATGCCGAAGCGCCTAGAGTTCGATCCTCAACTGAAAGCGGCGGTCGAGTTCGTCAAAGCAACGCAATAAATCTCGGAGATCGATTCTAAACTTTGGAGGGATCTCGAGAGTCTTGTTTGAAGTTTTCTGTAGATTCAGGTGTTTGCCTCCTCTGCTGATAGTTTCGATCCCACCAACACAAACCATAATCGATATTTGTTTGTTGGAAACCCACAGATTCGTAAATTTTTAGCGCAAAATAATCTGGGTCAGCACACATCACCAAGTCGCGAACACCATAGTATTTTAAGGTCAGCAGTGATGTTTGATAGACCAGAGTTCCACAAATCCCTTGGCGTCGATAATTTGGATCCGTACAAACCTGTTGAAATCGCCCAATACCATTTTGATAAAAGAGTCCAAGCCCGGCAACTAACTTGCCATCAATAAAACCACCATACCAATCGCCCAAACCGGCTTTACTCATGGCCTTGTAACGAAGACTTTGAGAGACATAAAACTTTAACCATTCCTCACGAGGCAAATGGTTGTCGGCAGAGGCGACCTGCAGATTGACCATCTGATCCCAGTCTCCATCATTTGCTAAAGCCCTTACAAAAAGTTGATTGTTATATTTTGGTGGCTTTCGCACTGATTGTGCGGTCAAAACAGCATTGCATTCTAATTCAAAACCTTGTGCGATGAATTCTGAAGGATCACCAACTTCCCCATTTGGAGTATCCCATGCAACCGTGACATGATAGACACAAGGATCGGGGAATTCTTTTTTAAAGAGATTCAGCCAGGTTTCGAAATCCCCCAGCTTCGGAGGGCGATTAAATAAAAGCAAGTTACCCCAAAAAAAGTTTGGGTTTGTGAGAGTTCTAATCACGAAATAGTCTTCTCTCACTTCAACTTTTCCATCAAAGTTCGTAAAAATTTGCTCTGATCTATACCCAAGAGACTTGATCTGTTTCGGTGCCATTGTCATCTCTAACCATCCAACCACTTCGTTTGAAGATTCGTTCTTAACCTAATTCTGCAAATTTCAGTATTTCCTTTTTAAAGTTTCAGTGATTTTAAGGACGCCAGGTGACCCATTTGTTTGAATCTTCTAAGTATGACCAGAGCTGAAAGGCGAAGCATTTATTTAACAGTACCCGGGTATGACCAACAATCACAATATGGGCGGAACAGGCCGGCATTATTGTCTGGAGACATATACTCAAAACTCACAGCGGTGCTACTCTGACGATGACCAAGGGTAGAATTTAGGAGTCCTTTCTGCGAGAAATGTTGCGCAATAACTCCCTCTAAGGGATTTTGGAGGACGACTCCTACAAACCGATTTAAATTCATAGCCTCGAACCGGCGGTTCGCTTTTTCCGAAATGAGCGGGGCAAAAACAAAAAATGCGGGTGTGTTCCCGTTCGTCGAAACAAAGCTCTGAGGAGCCAAATCAAGAAAATCGAGCATGGAATTCCCTGTACCAATAAAATCATCCACAACTAGAACCATTGGTAACAACTGCTGATGAGATGGCTCGATTTGGAGCTTTTGATCACCAACCGCAAATCGTTCTTCAGGAACTCCGTAACTCTCCATAAGAATTTGCTGAACTATCACTGAACTGTGCTCCGTGGACTCCACATAAAAGTAGGGTTCACGATCATAACCATGAGAAACGGCATAGGCCTTAGCCTCCCCATAGAGCCGCCCCACTCTCTCGTTTAACAGTTGCAGACTCTCCATAGTCATTGAAGCTAAAGCGAGTGGAAGGGAATGGCCTGGATCTCTCCGATCCTCTAGGTTTTCCAAAATAATTTCAGTGGTAAGGCGTATCGGCTCTAAACGCTGGATGGCCCCATCAACATCGATCAACCTACGGGGCGGATTCTGAAATTGTAGAGGGCTTGAACTCTTGATCTGAGGATCAAACTCAGCCAAGCGCACTCGATGAGACAACCGTAAATTCTTGAGTCGCTCTTTGTCCGCCACCGCCCATTGATCACGCGGATGCCGAAGCGCCCGCGCAATTGCTTCTGGATTCTTAAAGTTAAAGGGAGTGATGCTCGATTCGAACTGATCGTTAATCAAAACTTTGGCATTGCTATTACGAATAGACTCAGCCACGGGAGGATTTTCCATGAGTCTCCAAAATAACTGAGCGCCAACCACCAAAGTCACCATTTCTTCGTCTTCAACATGACGAAGCAATTTCTGAAGCTGTTGCGGTTTTGCAAACCGAAAATTTGAAGCGTCGGCTTTGACTCCAAAATACTCTAAATAAGAAAGATTTTGTTCGCTCAACACAATGGTGGTAGCCATTTCTTCACCCATAGAGAGCTCCCCTATGAAATTCAATATATCGTGAGTGCGAGACAAACGAGTCGCTCGATACAAGGCCGCCTTTAATTCCTCACCCTCAAGCTCAGAGCGCCGAATTCCCTCAAGCAATGGTTGCCGCACGTCCATTTGATTTTGAACGTTAACCCTTGAGGCCAGCGCTTTGGCCAAAGATTCTTTTGAGTGCTTTTGGAGAAGTTGCTCTAAAGCCGATTCCGTAAGTCTTGGATCTTGAAACGCCAGAACGATGGAGTTAGCCTCTTCTTTGATTCGCTCAGCGCATTGACCCAGAGGGGCAGCAGCATAACCAGCCACTCCGTCAGTGAAATGAACCAAAACCAGAAACAGGCTAAGTAACGCAAATTTATTTAAAATTTTCCCATTGTTCATCATTAAATAGCTAAAGCACAAATCATACCAGAAAAAGGCCCTAACTGCTCGATTCTCAACGAATAAATTCCAATCAAGGGGGTACTCAAAATACCTAATATTGCTTTACAACCGTCAAAAACTTAAACATCAAAATTTTTATTTCAGAATAGTTCTGATAAAGGCACTTTCACCACCAGCTAAAAACCACCGATTCAGTGAAGCACCTGCCGAGCCCCCACCTCACGACTAAAATTCAAAATCCCGATTATTTTGAGCATATAGGTTCTCTTTGCTCGAGCCGACAACCCCTCCTTATCCGATATATTTCTGGATGTATAGAAATTGCTCGAAAACCATTGGTGTTAATGAAATTCTATCACATTTCAAATGTTCTATGATATTCAGCTTTCCATGCCGATTGTTTTCTCCCTGTTAACCTTTTTCACTTCGTTGATTTCCTTAGCTACCGATAGAGCAACCTGTGCTTACGGCCAAGCCAGTGTTTGTACCTCCGACGAATTTTGCGTTCAACTTGACAAGCATAAAGCAGAGTGCCGAACGTTTTTTCATTCACCACCACCTCTGATCCATTTTCCATTTGAGGCTGAAATTCCCATACTCTGCGATCAAGGTCCACTTTCCCCTATTGGAAATAGCCATACATATCTTAACACCGCGTTTGCCGTTGATCTACAATCCCCTCGAGCACTTGCTGACGTTTCTGTTTTAGCTGGTATTGGCGGTACAGCCTTTGTCACTAATGACTGTTCAACTGAGAATGATCAGTGCGGAAATGGATTTGGTAATTCAGTGAAGATTTTTACCGACGACGGATATATCGTATTCTATGCGCATTTGAAAAAAACTCTAATCAAAAGCGGGGACTGGGTCAGTGTCGGCCAAAGCATTGGAATCGAAGGCACGACGGGTTGGGCTGGCAAAAACAACCGCCATCTCCATCTTAGCGTCCATTCAGATTGGCGCCCAATGGGACGAGACTACTGGCAACAAGTGGGTTATCTTCCCCCATCGATACCATTTGAACTTCCTTTTTGCGTTGATGGCTGTAACAAAACTTGCTCATTTCGCTTCAGAGATGTCAGGGATCTTGATTGCTTGCGTGTTTCACCAAATTCAAAACCGTTCTGTGGACGTTAGCCTGAACCTATTGCCCTTTTTGTCACTCAGTGAAAATTGTCTCTGCCCCCAAAAGGATTCCCCTTCATAAGAGGCAAAGGCCTTGCTTCCCTAAATCAATAGCTCTATGCCCTATCCATTAAACCTGGAAGGACGATACTATGAACAATTCTTTGAATTATTCCATAATAGTTCTCGCGGCTCTGACATTTGCTTTTGGATGCAACAAGCCTGACTCATCAAATCCACCTAAGCCCAAGTCTCCACAAGACTCTTATGAAATTTATTCTACCGCAGCTCTCACCGAGAAAATCGAAACTCAATTTTTAGATTTGGTTCCCTATTGCCAAACCACACTTAGAATAGATGAAGACCGCTCAGGTTCGACTGTCAAATCCTACAAAGCCACCGCAGTCTGTAAATTAACAAAGAATGAAGATATCTTTTCGTTTTATAATTCACTTAAAAATATTGAAACTATGACATCTCGCTTGAGAGCTCGGACCGACATTTCGCATACCCAACTAAAATCAACTTCGGCTATTTCAATCGCATTAGCACCTTATTTTTCAGAGCTCACTGCTTTTGTAGCTACCTACCGAGAAGCGGTTAGTTCTCTTGAATTGCTTGTCAATAAATTAGGTTGTAAAGAAATAAGCGCTGGCATAGAGGGGTCCTTTTTCAGATGTTTGGAATTCACAGACTCACCCACAACTAAACTCGAAAGGTTTCCTTATCTGTATTCACAATATGCCGCAAAAGCGCCCCATTCACTCCCGGAACTATCCTTCTATCGCAATAATAACATGGAGAAAGATTTCTTAACGCCCATCGAACTAAGTAAGAAAAACCTGGTTTTGGCGGTACTCAAGGCACTCAATCTCGACGTGTCTTATTACTATCTTCGCAGCGACGAAATATACCTTATTAAGATTTCCATTCCAGACCCAATGCGAAACCCTATGATTCAATATCCAAAGACTGTAGCTGAAGAGGAGGTTAAAGAGTTTTTTAGCCAACTTAGGTCGTTCAAAAGTATTTCACCCGGAGTATTAGCGTCAGTAGTCAAGATGCTCAAACAAAGAGACTTCGCGAAGACATTGAGTTCTATAGAAATTAATTTAGGTAAACAAAAGAACGATATCCATATCGATCGAGATAAAAACAAACGGAGAATAACTAACATTTCAGTTGATTTGAGTTCCAATCCTGGAGCGCCATTTGAGAACATCGAACAGGAAATTCAAAATACGATTTCCCTCGTAGATGAGCTGCACTCACTGGCAAATAGAATTGCACCTCAGATTAGTTTTCGCACCTATGGCGCTTGGAGTTCGAATGATCTTAAATTTGCCTCTAAAGAAATATTGAACTTACGCGAGCTGGCGATGGTCAATGATCGCTTGGCAGAACTTATTGAAAAACATCAAATTGATTTAGACCTCTTATTCGATTATGAGCTAAGAAATAGCGGAGATTTCGATTTTCTAAAGTATGGGCAGAGCCCTGATAAAGGGAATAGGACCGTCATCGAAATTAAGTCAATGAAGAGCCCACTGTCTGGAGAAAATCTAGTAAACTCGCTTAGTGAATTCCTGTCCAAGCAGCCTTAGGCTGCGCCACGATGACAACGGGTCAATGAGTCAGTCTTTTGGATTTGTTTTAAGGAACCAAACTCATGACTGGTATTCTCCCAATCAAATGAACCGTCCGCCCTAGCCTCTTCTGGCGAATGAAACCGCAGCCGTTGGATAATGATCTATTTACCGCGGGAACTATTTATATAAAATAATAGACTGATCCCAAGGGCGACTACGGACCGCTTCCAACCTGGACTTCCAATTTCCCACGTGAATTTCTAGCTTATGTCCATCAGGATCTAAAAAATACAATGACGCCCCTTCAGACTTATTGTCTTTCCAGACAACGGTATTGGCTGAGGTTATTCGATCGCTCATTTTCTGAAAATCCCCCTCGGACACCGAAAAGGCAAAGTGAGTGTATTCCGGCAGCGGGCCTTGACGTGTGGAGGGGTCCAAATCCAAACAAAACCAGAGGTCCCCTGCAAGAAAATAGGCCCCTTTTGAATGTCTCATTAGAGGTTCAAAACCCAAAACATCACTATAAAATTCAAAAGATCGATCGAGATCTCGAACGGCAATAGTGATGTGATTAAGTCCTTTGATCATACGAACCTTTCTGCTTGCCGGGAAATAGTCAATGCGATAGATCCGAGCGGTAAACACTCAGCTGAATTCGCACCTTTTGATTCTTCTTTTAGGCCTTTTACTTCATCCCAGTTTATGGGGGCTAGAGTGACTGACAAACAAAAAGGGGTCAACAATGGGCTTTCGTATCTTTTCTGGGATATTGCTTTTAATCCAAATCATCTTCCTTCAAACTTCCCAAGCTCAAACCCAAGTCAGTGTGGCCGCGAAAGCAAAAGCAACCACCCTTACTACTTCCAGCGTTCAGTCTGCGATCTTCCGCAATTTTGAACAGCTGACAAGTTCATCACTTCCCAAAGAAACACGGTACCAAGGAATCATTGTTGGCGTGGTAACTCCCTTTGAAACTTTTTGGCTGCCCTTCGGAACTATCGCAGAAAATGGTGAACCACCATCTCCACTCACTCTCTTTGAAATAGGATCAATCACGAAAGGATTCTTGGGGTTAGCTCTTGCAAAAGATATTGTCGAAGGGCGAATTCAACAAGATCAATCCGTTAAGTCAATCTCCGGATTACCCCTTCCTTCTTTTAATAACCAAAGCATCACTTGGGCTCACCTAGCGACTCACACCTCTGGATTGCCGCGAGTTCCAACCAATCTAAAACCTAGTGACCCCTATCAGCCATATCTCGATTACAACCTCAATAAACTTACAGATTTCTTAATAGACTACAAATTGCCTCAAATACCCGGCTCTCAATTTGAGTATTCTAATTTAGGAGCAGGCATCGTCGGCCTTGCCCTGGAACAATTGCATGGGCTTCCCCTCGAAGAGGTACTGCGACTTCACGTGCTAGATAAAATTGGTTTAGAAAACACCCGCATCTTCTTAGGTAAAGATTTTCAGAGGGAATTCCCACCTGTTCACCTCAATGGACAAGTCATACCACCATGGCAATGGTTCCCACAGTCAGTACTACAAGGGGCAGCATCTCTTAAGTCCAACCTCAATGACATGATGATTCTCCTGCGCACCATGATGGGCCTCCAAAACCAGGAGTTCCTGCCTGTGGTCAGCAAAGCGATCGCTCCGCTTTTTGACCAGGTAAAGGGTGAAGAATCCATTGGCCTGTTTTGGCATCGCTTCAATCGAGAGAACATTGTTTGGCACAATGGCGGCACTTACGGCTCGTCTTCATTTATAGGGTTTGATCCCAACCACTTGGTCGGGATTATCGCCCTAAGCAATAGCCAGTTCATAAATCAGTCTGGCGTTGATCAACGACTTACTTTGACCTCCCTAAGAGCGTTGAAAGACTTAATTGAAGTCACGGCTCCCCATATCCAACGCCCCTTCAAAGTTCTGCAGGACTACGATTTCGAACTCGCCCGTCAAAGATCGGAGTTTGCAAAAACACCTGCAGACCCTTCCAACAAAACCTGGGCCGCTCAAAAAATTCACCATATGCGCGACATCGAACAAATGATGCGACGACTTTCTGACAAGGATTATGAGCTTGGATTCAATGCGGATGAGAAAACCTATTACCGATCTGCCTTCCTTAACCGCTTCAAAATGATGGATTGGCAAAACACCGAAGACCTCAAGCAACTTTTGAAAATCCATGGTTGGTTTCGCATCAGTGAATTTGGAAAGGAAACAGATAGTGCGGCATGGCTTATTGTACAACATGCAGACCACGACCCTACCTTTCAGAAAGAAGTCCTCCGCGCCCTTGAAATTTTGTACCCCATTATGGAAACTCGTCCTGATAATTATGCTTATCTTTGGGATAGGGTAGCGGTGTCTCCCTATTACCCCACTTTAAGGCAACCACAAAGATATGGAACACAAGGATCTTGCACTGGCCCAGGCACTTGGGAGCCACATCCTATTGAAAATGACGGTCGCGACGTGGACCTTCGCCGTCGAGAGGTGGGCCTTGAACCACTTTCTGAATACATCAAAAGATTTAAAGATATTTGTCACTAGGGGTTGGCTCCTGCGAATTTCCCTTTAGCGCTGACCAGGGACGCCATCGCCGGGAGGAGTCGATCTTCATACGGATTATCAAACGGATCACAAAACCGATAGCTACAAATGGATAAGGCTGCAGTATCGCAGCCTTCTTATTCGCAGACAGTTCAAAGAACCTAACGATCATTTTGGTTTTTCTTGGTTTTTCCTAGGCTTTTCTAACAAATTCCGATTTCAAATTGATTGAACCAATGCCATCAATCTTACATGCGATATCGTGACCATCACCACCGTCGACTAAACGAATATTTTTTACTTTAGTGCCGACCTTTACAACAGACGAAGACCCCTTAATGCGCAGCTCTTTAATAACAGTGATTGAATCACCATCGTTAAGCACATTTCCGTTGGCATCTCGGATCAAATTATCTGGTTCTTGCGCGATAGCCTCAGCTTCAGATGCTGGGCTCCACTCGTGGCCGCACTCTGGGCAAATCCACAAAGTTCCGTCAAAATAAATATTTTCAGAATTACACTTAGGACAATGAGTTTCGTTTTTCATACATTGGTGCCTAACATAGTCGCGCTAAATTGGCTATGAGAAATCTCAGACAAGACTTGTCTGAGATTCAAGAAAATTGAAGCCACGAATCCTGCCGAACGCTTGTTCGGTGCGCTTACAACGCGCCCTGAACTGCGCTGTTGTTTCAATGATTACCGATAGCTCACTTTTGTAATCTCAAAACCTTGAGCGGTATTACTCATATCTGAATGGAACACGATACGCACAAAATCCCCTGGAATTACAGCAGACCAGTGCGGACCAATTGGGCCACTGATCGCATCAATCGCTTGCCCCTTGCGATTATAAAAGGAAACCTCATCAAACCTCGTTTCGGTATCAAACTTTGAGAAGTAGAGAGCCATATCCTGCGCCCCCTCAATATTGACCTCCCAAACTTGATGAGTGCTATCCAAATAGGGCTGTGCAGTGGCAATGTTCAGTGGTTTGGATTGGGTCCAAAATGCCGGATCATTCTTATCAAAAGGAGCCTTTTGATCCAAGATTGCTGAATGGGCATTGACGATGCCTTTAGCGATCACCTTATCTTTGATGCTGCGAAGAGGTGATGCCGTACGAATAAGGCGATCACGAAGTTGTTGTGCCGTTAGCTTTGGTTCGCGAGCTAATACTAATGCCGCTACCCCGGATACATGAGGAGTCGCCATCGAAGTACCAGACCAGCTATCATACCCTTTAGGCGTTGAGCTAAAGACATTCACCCCAGGAGCTGCGATGTGAACTGTCTTTATGCCAAAACCAGAAAACGATGCCAATGCTCCCAAATTATCAACCGCCGCCACCGCGATGACGTTGGGACTTTCGAAGTTGGCGGGATAATATTTGTTTTCATCGTTATTCTTAGAATGGTTACCAGCAGCGGCCACAAATAGAATTTGTTTTTTATTGGCCTCTTTAATCGCGTTGTGCATTAGTTTCGAATATCCAGCGCTTCCCCATGAATTACTCATCACATTGGCATTCATTTTAGTGGCGTATTTGATAGCTTCAATGGCATCGGCTAATGAGCCCGAGCCTTCGGCATCAAGAAACCGAAGTGACATAATGCGAACTTTCCAGTTTACGCCAACGATTCCGGCGCCATCATTACCAGAGGCACCAATGGTTCCACTCACATGAGTGCCGTGGCCATTTTCATCCATCGGATCAGCATCTTTGCCAGCAAAGTCGTAACCATAAATGTCATCGATGTAACCGTTTTTATCATCATCAACACCTTTCATTCCGAAGAACTCAGGATTGTTCGTCCAGGTGTTGGCTTTCAAATCAGTGTGGTTATAATCAACACCGCTATCAATCACTGCTACCACCACATTATGTGATCCGGTTTCGATATCCCAGGCTTGTTCTGCACCAATGTCGACCCCGATGATGCCGCGACGTCGACCGGAATCCTCCTGCCCTTCATTGCGAAGTCCCCATAGTTTTTGAAGTTCAGGATCATTTGGAATGCGATTGGCCTTATAAAGAAAATTAGGTTCGGCAATTTCCACCAGTGGTGATGCTTGTAGCTGATTTACCCAGTTCACCGATGCGCTCGTATTTGGCGTTTCTACGACAGCAATGTGCGAGTCGGGAATGACTCTCACGACAGTCACGCCCAATTCATTTTCAATGCGTGCCTTCAAACTCTGATCGCTGGACAACGCCTGTATCGACATTGCGTAGGCTTTGAATTCCACCACATATTGATTGGGCACGACTTGCAATTCTGAATTCGCCATTGCAACACCGCCTATAGCGGCGATGACTAACCCCAATAACCAACTCTTCAATCCCATACTTCCCTCTCCTTGGGTCTAAG
>JBILOD010000339.1:0-4919 GCA_044374645.1 Pseudobdellovibrionaceae bacterium
TAAACCATGCAAAGGCGCTAAAACCAGACATAACAAACGTACTAACAGCAGTATTGTTAAGAGACGTAAGTAAGGGAGAGGCTCGTGGCTCGTTCAGTTAAAAAAGGTCCATTTTTGGATCATCAAATTGTAAAGAAAATTGAGTACGCTATCGAGAAGAACGATAAGAAAGTTATCAAAACTTGGTCTCGTCGTTCTATGATCACGCCGGATTGTGTGGGACTGACGTTTGCTGTGCATAATGGTCGCAAATTTGTGCCAGTCTACGTAACTGAAAACATGATTGGGCATAAACTTGGTGAATTTGCGCCAACTAGAACATTTACAGGACACGCAGAGAAGAAGGCGGCCGCTCCTGCTCCAGGTAAGAAGTAGAGGTAGCTAATGGAAGTTAAGGCCAGTTTAAAATACGCAAGAGTTGGAGCTCAGAAAGCAAGATTGGTTGCCGATCTTGTACGTGGCAAAGACGTTTCTGATGCACTGAAAATTTTAAAGTTTTCTGACAAGAAGACTGCAGTGTTCATTAAAAAATTAATTGAATCTGCTGTAGCCAATGCGGACGTTAAAGGTGTAGTTGATTCAGATAACTTATTTGTGAAAACGATTTATGTGGATGCGGGACCTTCTTTAAAAAGATTTCGCCCAAGAGCACAGGGTCGAGCATATGGAGTTTTGAAAAAGACTAGTCACATCAATGTTGTTTTGGGTGAGAGGTAAGCGTGGGACAGAAGGTAAATCCAATTGGGTTGCGCGTAGGTGTTATTAGAACTTGGGATTCTCGTTGGTATGCTAAAGGGCACCAATATTTTGAGAACCTTCACGAAGATATCAAGCTTCGTAAGTTCCTCAAGGCAAAGCTTAAGCACGCAGGTGTCGCTAAGATTGAGATGGAGCGGGCAGTAAAGAAAATTAAAATCATTATTCATACAGCGCGCCCGGGTGTAGTTATCGGAAAAAAAGGTACAGGAATTGATTCGTTGAGAGCTGAAGTGCAAAAGCTCACTCCAAACGAAGTATTTTTGAGCATTCAAGAGGTTCGTAAACCAGATATTGACGCCCAGCTTGTGGCTGAATCGATCGCTCTTCAGTTGGAAAAGCGTATTTCTTGGAGACGGGCTATGAAAAAGGCCATTGCAGCTGCCATTCGCGGTGGAGTTCGTGGTATCAAGGTACGTGTTTCTGGTCGTTTGGACGGTGCCGAGATTGCTCGTTCAGAATGGTACAACGAGAAATCTGTACCATTGCATACCCTTCGTGCGGATATCGATTATGGTACTGCTGAAGCATTGACTGCATATGGAATTATTGGATTAAAGGTATGGATCTATAAAGGTGATATCCTTTCTCAACGTGAGGTAGAGGAGGCTGGTCGTGTTAAGTCCTAAGCGTGTAAAATGGCGTAAGCAGCATGTTGGTCGTGGAGGCGGAGTTGCGTCTAAGGGTAACAAGCTTGATTTCGGCGATTTCGGTCTTCAAGTTGTTGAAGATGGTCGTTTGACTGCGCGTCAACTCGAAGCGAGCCGTATTGCAATCTCAAGAAGTGTTAAGCGTGGCGGAAAAATGTGGGTTCGTGTTTTTCCTCACACTCCAGTGACAAAGAAGGCTGCTGAAACTCGAATGGGTAGCGGTAAAGGAAATCCTGAATTTTGGGTGGCTCGTGTTCAGCCAGGTCGGGTGCTTTTTGAAATCAATGGTATTACTAGGGAACAAGCGGTAGAAGCATTTACTTTGGCAATGCATAAGCTTCCATTTAAAACTAGAATTTTGGTTCGGGAGTAGAAGATGAAATATTCAGAAATGCAAAGTGTTTCCATTAGTGATCTTGCTAAAAAGCGTAAAGAAATTGCTGCTGAAATTTTCAACTTGAAAATGAAGAATTCTATTGGGCAAGCAGGTAACCCTTTAATGATTCGGACTTTGAGAAAAGATATCGCGCGCATAAATACAGCGATTTCTTCAAAGAAGAATGTGAAGTAGGTAGAACATGGAAAATACTAATTCGACACGCGGTAGAAGAGTTGAAGTTATTGGCCAAGTGGTCAGCAATAAAATGGAGAAAACCATTTCAGTTGTTACTTACCGCATGGTTAAACATGAAAAATACGGTAAGTATGTCAAGAAGACTACCGTTATGAAGGCTCATGACGAGAAAAACATCGCTAAAGTTGGCGATACAGTTAAGATTTTCGAATCAAGACCACTCAGCAAAACAAAACGTTGGGTACTTGCCGAAGTTTTGGAAACAGTGAAGGGTTAGGTCGTTTATGATTCAAATGCAAACTAAACTAACAGTAGCTGATAACTCTGGAGCCAAAGAAGTTGCATGTATTAAAGTATTAGGCGGTTCTAAGCGCCGATATGCAACTATTGGGGATATTATCGTAGTATCGATCAAAGACGCACTTCCAAATGCTAAAGTAAAAAAAGGCGACGTAGCTAAAGCTGTTGTGGTACGAACTGTTAAGCAAATTCGAAGAGCTGACGGCACCTATATTAGATTTGATGATAACTCTGCTGTTTTGATCAATGCGGCAAAGGAGCCGATTGGAACTCGTATTTTTGGACCTGTAGCAAGAGAATTGAGAGCGAAGCAATTCGTTAAGATCGTCTCTTTAGCTCCAGAAGTCTTGTAGAGGTGGCTGTATGAATAGATTGGAAAAACGTTATAAAAGTGAAATTCGACCATCACTCCTTAAACAGATGAGTGTTGAGAACGTAATGCAAGTGCCGAAACTCGAGAAAGTTATAATTTCTGTTTGTTTGAGTGAGGCGATTCAAAACCCTAAGGTTTTGAATACCGTGGTTGATGAAATCACGGCAATTACTGGTCAGAAAGCCGTTATTACCCATGCAAAAAAGGCAATCTCTAACTTCAAATTGAGAGAAGGTTTGGCGATTGGCGTACGCGTAACATTGAGACGTGAAAAGATGTATGCATTCATGGATAAGTTGATGAATCTTGCGTTGCCAAGAGTTCGCGATTTCCGTGGTTTGCCTCCAAAAGGTTTTGATGGTCGTGGAAATTACAATATGGGTTTGAAAGAACAGATCGTTTTCCCTGAAATTAACTTCGATAGAGTTGAAAAAGCTCGCGGAATGAATATTACGATCTGTACATCTGGTAAAACAGACGCTGAAGGAAAAGCTTTACTCGAGGCATTAGGAATGCCTTTTAGAAAATAATAGGCGAGGTGGAATTTGGCACGATTAGCATCGATTGAAAAAAATAATCGTAGAAAGAAAATGTCGAGCAAGTTTTGGAAGCTTAGAAGAGAACTAAGAGCCAAATCACTCGACGAATCATTGACAGACGAAGAGCGTACTCTTGCTTTTGTTAAGCTTCAAAAGCTTCCTCGCGATACATCACCAGCTAGAGTGATTAATCGATGTATGCTGTCTGGTCGCCCTCGTGGAAACTATAAAAAGTTCGGTTTGTCTCGACTTGCGTTTAGACAGCTGGCCTTGGATGGTAAACTCCCTGGTGTTACAAAATCAAGTTGGTAAGGAATAGAGTATGGATACAGTTGGTGAACTTTTAACTAGAATTAGAAATGCCGGTGCCTCTCGCCATGAGAAATTGGATATCCCTGCCTCCAAGTTGAGAGAGGGAATTGCCAAGATTCTTGTAGAAGAAGGCATGTTGAGATCATTTAAAGTAGCAAAAGATAGTAAACAAGGAATCATGCGTTTGTACCTTAAGTATGATGATCAAGGTAACCATGTAATTTCTAACTTAGATCGAGCTAGTCGTCCCGGTCGACGCCTCTACGTTAAGGGCGATGCTATTCCAGCTGTTCGATCAGGTATGGGGTTCTGTATTTTGAGCACAAGCAAAGGTTTGATGAGTAGTCGGACAGCTCAAAAACAGAACGTTGGTGGCGAACTCATCTGTAGAGTGTGGTAGGTGAAAAATGTCTAGAGTTGGTAAGGCCCCGATTGGGTTTGACGAGAAGGTACAGGTTACGGTGACCCCTGCTAATGAGGTCGCTGTAAAGTCTGGCGCAAAACAAATTGTTGTGAAGCTCCGTCCTGAAGTTGGTGCTTCGATAGAGGGTAAAACTTTGGTTCTTACTCGAAAGGAAGAATCCAAAGTAGCAAGCAGTTTGCATGGTATGTACCGTGCATTGTTGCAAAATGCCGTCATGGGTGTGTCAAAGGGTTTTACTAAAACTCTTGAATTGCACGGTGTGGGTTATAGAGCAACAGTCGCTGGCAAGAAATTAGAGCTGAGTCTGGGTTTTAGCCATCCGGTTTCTTATGATATCCCGGAAGGAATTGAGATTAAAGTTGATAAGCAAACCAGTATTTCTGTTACTGGTCACGACAGAGCTCTTGTTGGTGCAGTAGCTGCTAAAATTCGTAGCTTCAGACCACCAGAGCCATACTTGGGTAAAGGCGTTCGTTACTCTGATGAGAAGATTCGTAGAAAAGCTGGTAAGTCAGCAGGAAAGTAATGCGGGTTTAGTATGAAATTATTTTTGAAAAAAAACACAAGTTCGAAGGTAAATGGTCGTTTGAAGAAAAAACTGCGCATTCGTAAGAAAGTGCATGGTAGTGCTGAGCGCCCACGCTTGTGCATTTTTAAGAGTGCAAAGCATATCTATGCATCTCTTATTGATGACGTCTCTGGAAAGACTTTGATGAGTGTGTCTTCACTTAGTGTTGAAGATAAACTTAATGGCGTCGACATGGCAAAAAAAGTAGGCGTTGAGCTTGCTAAGAAAGCATTAAACGAAAAAGTCGATGCGGTAGTATTTGATCGAAACGGCTTTATTTATCATGGTCGTGTTAAATCTTTGGCTGACGGTGCTCGTGAAGGCGGCCTAAACTTCTAAGGAGTTGATGATGGAAAAGGTAAGCGTTGAATTTGAGGAGAGAGTCGTCGCCATCAATCGTGTGGCTAAAGTGGTTAAAGGCGG
>JBILOD010000317.1:0-5227 GCA_044374645.1 Pseudobdellovibrionaceae bacterium
TTTTCCCCGTGAATACTATTTGGCTTATGTAACCTGGGCGGTCTTCTTTGCCCGAATCTCTGCCAATTGGATGTATGAGTTTCGAATGCTTCAAGAAGTCGAATCTGGGAGTATCAATGCCATCTTGGTTCGGCCGGTGAGTTTCTATGAATTTTATTTAGGGCAATTTTTGGGGTACAAGGTTTTTACAACGTTGTTCTCGCTTTGGTTGCCAGCCATTTTGGCGTTGGTGGTTGGTGGCACCACAGATTTTGCGAGATTGCCTATGGCGGTCTTATTAGTTTGGTGCCATTTAGTATTTATATTCACGTTGAGTTTCTGTGTGATGACGATCTCCTTTCGTTTGACAAAAGCGACCTCCTTTACTGTGACTAAAAATTTTTTGATTTGGCTGGCCTCCGGTGAGCTTTTCCCTCTGGATCTTTTGCCTAAAAACTTGCAAATGGTAGCTTCTTATTTACCGTTTTCGTCAGGTTGCTACGTGCCTGTGGGATTCTTGACTCATCGGTTGGGGTGGGGGGCCTTGTGGCAGGGGTTTTGGGTGAATATTTTGTGGATTGCGTTTTTTGGTTTGCTAGGGTCGGTATTATGGAGGCGGGGTTTGCGCCAGTATGCAGGTACGGGAGCATAGCGGAATGAAAACAAATTATTGGCGCATAGTTAAAATGCTCTTCAAGACCAGCCTCATTGCAGAATTAGAATTCAGAGCAAATATTGCCTTGAAGGTGTTCAATGATTTTATTTGGTATTTTGTGCAGATATCGGTCTTTGACGTCCTTTATTTGCATACCTCCACGATTTCAGGTTGGAGCCTTGGTAAAATCCGAGTGTTTTTGGGATGTCTGTTTCTTGCAGATGCGCTGAATATGCTCTTTTATCATGAAAATATGGAACAGCTTTCCGAGCGAGTGCGCAAAGGGGAACTTGATTTGATTTTGGCGAAGCCAGTCAACTCGCAGTTCATGTTGAGTTTGTTTCGAATGCATCCAACCTATTTGATCAATTTCATCTTTTGTTTCGGTTGGTTTCTCTATGTGTTGAATCAGGAACTGGGTACCGTCACGTTAGCGATGGTGATTAAACTCATTATCATGGTGATTTGTTCCAATATCCTAATGTATTCAATGCGATTTATGGTTTCGGCGATGTCAGTTTTAATGGGCAGAGCTGAAAATCTGGCGCAACTTTGGTATGCGCTCTTTCGTATGTCCTTGCGACCCGATTTTGTTTATCCGCCTTGGTTACGTTACACCTTATTGTTCTTTCTTCCGTTGGGCTTCATCGCCAGCGTTCCGGCGCATGTGGTGTTGGGCGTGAGAAGCTTGGAGTGGTTGGTAGGAGCGGTAGCTTTATCCGGGTTGTTTCTCTTTTTAAGTTCGACCTTGTGGCGCCGGGTCCTTCGTCGCTATGTTTCCGCAAGCAGTTAGTAGATTCCGCTGAAAAAGTCCAACTTCGTCCCTCGTGAGCCTCGCGCCGTTGGCGCAACTCACTCGGGTGTCATCGCCTCCTCTCTCACTCAACGTGGGCACCCCTTCACAGAGGGGCAACCCCGCCCTGCCTACGCCTCGTTCGATTTGAGGCTTGCCGCCTTGAATTTGGCTCTTTTTCAGCAGAATCTTAGTAGAGGTTGGTTTCCAAACAGCTAAAAAAACTAGACCTTTGTCTTGGGAAGGACCTTTTCTGTACCCGACTAAGGAAAAATCTTATTGAAGATTTATTGGTCAGATAAATTTTTTTGATACAAAATATTCCTGAGTGTTTAAAAAGGATTCGTTTTTTGACTCATTATTGGGTTGATTGAGTTCGCTTTTGCGACGTCGAATTGTTTTTTTCACTCACTGTTGCAAGGAAGCGACGAGAGAAGACTTTGTTATTTATTTCTTGAACTAAAGTTTTTTAGCCAACTTCCGAACAGTACCTTGGTCCAAAAAATTTGTAGGAAACTAAATAAACAAAAAAGGTCTGAATAGACTTTTAAGGAGGAAAGTAAGATGGGTTTTAAATCAAAGCTAGTAGTAGCAACCATCGCCGCAGCAATGCTGGGTGTCGGTTGCTCGAAAAGCAGTAGTGGAGGCGGCGGTGGTTCGAGCACTGGTAGCTCGGCCCTAACGCTGACAGGAAGTCTGTCATTGACGGGTGGAACTTCTAGCGGGGCGGCAATGTCAATGGCATTGAAGCATGGCGCATCAACCAAAGCCACTGATCCAGACTGGATCAAGTCCGATGTAACAGCGTACCGCATTGCGTGTGCGACATTTGAAACAATTCCAGCTGCCTGTGGGGAAGCCGTCGGCGCGGATGGAAGTTTTTCTGTCACTTGCTCAGGATTCACAGGAAAGGCTTTCGGTTGTTTTGTTTATAACACGACAACGTTTGCTAATTACCCAATCGTATTTAATGTTCAGGATGAAGAGAAGTCATCATTGAATCTCGCTTCTGCTACAACCGTGACATCTACAATCGTTTTAGATTTGGACACTGGTGTGGCTTCAGCTGAATCGACCGTAGCGGCTCCGACGGCAATTACTGAAGTTGCGGTAGATAGCACAACTTTGGGTTACTTTGATGGCGTTTGGCGCATGAATAAGATCCCATGGGCCACTATTCAAAATAGCTATACTGCCACTGAAAAAGAGCAGCTAGCACAAGCTCGCGACTGGCATTCATGTGATGGTCAACCGCAACCTTGTACTCCAGCTGCTGCTGGAACACCAGAAGCTGGATATAACATCTATGCCAATGAGATGAGTGGAAATGGCAATTCAGCCAACGCTATGCAAGTTTATTTTCACCCAACCCTCGTTGGGACTGACAATAAAATGGGTGTTTGGGAATCCCCAGCCGACTATGCGCTTTGCGGCTCTAAAGAGAGCGATTTTTCGTTCAACTTCAGCGATGGTTCTGGCGGTAAGGCTGATGTTGTTTTAGATTTCGCAGCTCAAACGGACCGTGCAGGTCTAAAAACAGAGCTTCAAACGAAGCTTGCGACTGTTATTAACCAGTGGTTTCCAGTTTTGAACCAAATCGGTGATAGTAGTGCGGCTGGCGATTATATGAATGCTTCGGTGACTTGTAAGTATGCCGTTGATATTCCATTTGAGTTTTGGAATGACACGCCTGAGCGAGTAGCTGCCTGTGAGGCGGATACTACTAACTGCAAAAAAAGTGGAATGAACGATGTTTTCGGTGCTCTGCAAGCCTATAAATGGGGAAAATTGTTTAGCGCTGCCAACGCCACTACAGATGGCATTCTCGGCCTTGATTTGACGAATGCTGTAAAACCGGCATCATCAACTTTGCTTTATGGCGAAGATGCAGGATGGGATCCTGCCACTCAAAAACCAATTATCAATCCACTTCCAAACGGAACTACTGTGAGCGAAGTTGACCTTGGTGGTTGTATCAAGTGGTCGATGAATGGTCCTCCGACTATCGTGCCAATTGGTGAGTACTTTAAAATGTATCGCAATGGCGAAGAGGTTATGGAAAAGTGTGGATGGAGCGAACGTCGTCTTCTGTATCAGGTGTCTGATGCGGCAACGGCTCACTTTGTTGTGAACAGCATTCCTTACAAAGAAGCTCGTCCCTATGTTGAAGACGGCGGCGTTAAGTTCATGACCTTCCAAAAAGTGTGCCAGACGACTGCTGGAAAATACAATGATGGTGCAAACGACACTCAAGAAAACGGCGCCGGTGATGATTCCACTGAGTGGGAACGTACTGATTACCAATCATTCCCTGTGGCTTGGGATACAACATCGATCGAAACTGATATTGAGAGTCGCTTTGGTGGCCAACAGGCTCAAGAGCGTAACGAAGGTTTGAAGTTCGAAGTCATCTACCGTATGTTAGCTGATGGCGATGGTGGTGGTGGTGGTGATTCGATCCAAAACGACCAAATGTTTTATGGTTGGGACCGAAAAGCTAACGGCGGCATGGGCCAACCTATAAACTTAACGTGTGCTAATATTAAATCACCAGCATCTGGCCAAGAAGCAGCTACTTGGGATAAAATTGGCGCTTTAATGGATGACCACAATCCTTGGCAAATCTCAAAAGTTCTTTCTTGTGCAATGATTGGTATTGCGGCTGGCAAGTACGACGCGCAAAGTGGCGTTCCTAACTCAACGGACGTACCACGTTGTACAGCCCCAGGAGCTTCAATCTTTTGTGATGACAACAACAACAATAGCCCAGATGTTTTCGACAGTTTGAAAGCAAACAGCTGTTTGCCTCGTTTTCAATTCACACCTGTTTGTGATGAGGATACTGGTCGCTGCGACATGAAGATGGTTTGTAATGACCTTACTTCAGAAACTGGTGGTTGTGAAAATGCGGAACCTAGCAAGCGTATGGCCATCATGTCTGTTGAGGGTCTTGCTGCTGGCAAGTTTGCGTTCTTTGAAAAGAATGAGCGTTATGAGTTCTTCTATAACCCAGATTCAAACACTTCACAAAAGTGTACCCGAACTGAGTACATGAAGATCTCTAACGTAGATGCTGTTTCTGGAACTGCGGCAACAGGTGACACAACTCGCTTGATGTTCGAGCGTAGCGAAGCAAAAGCTTGTGAAGGTGAGTCTGGAGAAGTCCAGTTGATGCCTAAGTTGTACTTCGATTTCGAGAAAATCTAATAGACATTAGTTTTCCTACGAGTAAGCTAACAAGGAGAGCCTATGGCTCTCCTTGTTTTTTTTGGAGGGCAGAAAAAATGAAAAAGAATGGAATGAAAATATTGTTAGGCCTTTTGGCTGTAATGGTCCTTTTGGTGGGTTGGATCGTTGTTCCAGTTTTTAGTGATTTCTCTCAATATCAATTAGTCGAGGGAAATCTTAGCGACATCAAAACCTGGGTTGATGCGAATGCCTCCAGCTCTGAAAGTAAAGGTGATTTCGAAAAAGCAGAAATACTTTTTGTTGAGACAATTCTAAGAGTACGACAGCTGCAAGAAGGATTTAAACAGACTCAACCAGATTTGAGAATGGCATTTCGTTTTTTGCAGCAACAGAAGAGTGTACTTGGAAATTTGAAAGCAAAAGAGTTTTCGCTGATCGATAAAGTTCGTGGATACCATTTAAAGCGGGCCATTGAAAAATCATTTGAGGAAATTGCTCAGTTTGAAAAACAACACTTGAAACAGGCCTACGAGTTGGAATCTCAAAATGCGAAAAACCTTCAAAAATCTTCAGATCGTGCCCGTCTTGAAAAATCGGCTCAGTTCTTAGGA
>JBILOD010000011.1:0-20761 GCA_044374645.1 Pseudobdellovibrionaceae bacterium
AAAAGGGGTTAACAACCTTGTACCGTTAAAGGGCTACAAAGGTCATCGGTAATTCTTTTTCAGAAACCAACGCAATTTGATAATGGGGCGGCAGAAACCAAGCGATCGCCTCCAGAACACCTTGATGTTCTGTTTGATCGGGTTCTCCAAGACTCTCTTGAGAAAAGGCTAACTCAAAGTTCTTTCCATCCAATGAAAATGCTAAAATTTTTGGCGCCAAAACGCCTTGCTGGAGCAAGAACTCCCGAATAATTTTTCTCACATAACCCGGCAGGTAAGTTTCTGCGGGTGCACCTGCAGATTTTATATCTTTAACCTGAAATTCAAAAACACCTTCCGTGGTTGCTGGTTGATCTCGAAAAAAAAGTCCCGTTTCTTTAAAATGCCAGAGCATACCATAGGTAAAAACATAATCCGGGTATTCTTTTTGAGGGTTTATCACCAACCCAATTCCTTTGTCAGACAACCAATGCAAGATGCGTTGAAAGGGCTCTTTAGAACCATCGTCAGATTTCACCAACAAATAAGGCCAACCATCAGGTCCCGTTTGAGGCTCCTGAGTGAAAACCTCGAGGTGACCAGAGGCGAGTGAATGAAAGAACTGATTTTCCCACGAAGTGTCCCTTTGCGTGTCGGGAATTTTCAGAATCTCGGTGAGGTTCTGGCTCTCTTGCATAATGCCTCCATAATTCGAATTAATTTCAATCTCTAGTTCGTTTACTAAAGATTGCTCGCCTATAAAAGAAATATTTGCTAGAGGTTGCCAGCAATGGTCACCGTCATTTGGATAATTTTCACTCTTTTGATTATAATTGGTTTCGCTGGAGTGCTCCTACCAGGACTTCCCGGCCTTTTCCTATTTTTTCTAGCGAGCGGAATTGTTTATTGGTTTGTCCCTGGGGTGCTCTCCGGGTGGACAGTGATGCTAATGTTTGTGGGCTTTCTTGCATCCTTCCCTATTGATATTTTAGGTACTCTAGTAGGAGCAAAATGGGGACGCGCCACCAAATGGGGGCTCTTTGGAGCCTCCCTCGGCGGCTTTGTAGGATTGTTCTTTGGTCTTCCGGGGTTGATTGTTGGCCCGATTTTAGGAGCCTTCATTGGTGAGTACCTATTTAAAAGACGTACCCTTCGCGAATCAATGAGTGCCAGTGCAGGAGCAGGCATGGGCTTGTTCATCTCTACTGCTGGCAAGGCACTTTTAGCTTTTATGCTGATTGCTGCCCTCGTGCTTGATATCTTTTTTATCGCCTAAGCAAATTCAACAACTTTGGAGAAACCTCACCTAGAGTCATTAGGTTTCAGAGTTTACCCTTTACGCCCGTTTATTTTCGTGGTAGCCGTTTGATTACAACTACTTATGCGGAGAGGTGGGAGAGTGGTTGAATCCGCTTGCCTGGAACGCAAGTAGGCTCGCAAGGGTCTCGCGAGTTCGAATCTCGCCCTCTCCGCCATTATTTTTTGAAATCTATCCTGTTTTAAGAATTTTTCTAAGCCCTTGAGCCCTGGTCGAGCCCATTACAAAAATATAGTTATTTCAATATCTTATTACATAAATTTTTTCTTCCCCGATTTTATCAGCGGAAAAATTAATTTTTTTGAACAACCCACACGACCACCCAGTGGGTGACACCCAAAAAATAAGTTCGAATTATTTTATCAATTTATTTTACGACAATGACTTTCAAGCCAATTTGCTCGGCACTTTTAACAATATCCCTCACTGCCTTCTCGTCAGGAAGGGTGAATTCCAAATTTGATTTATCGTCGATGGTAACAAGATTGTTCCAAGATATCTGTGTTTTTAGCGGTATATTTTTGAGTTCTTGCTTTAGGTATCCAGGACTCATCTTGATTTCATTTAGCTCTTTAGTGCTTTTAGTTCGGTTAGTCCCTGGCAGCAAGGCATACCAAACATATCCACTATAATCTTGCCAACTATAAAGCTCAGCACCCTTCATGAAAGAATTTTTATCGACAGTATTTTTTGCAGGTGGCAAATGGGGCTGACAATAATTGCCCAAAACTTCTTTTAAATTAAATACTGATTTCAATTTAGACTTTTGTTTTTCTGTACAATTCCAAAACTCGTAATTTAAGACTTCGCAGACACTATTGTTTTGATATTTCCTTAAGTTTGCATCTTCGAGGCTGGCCAAATATTGCCCCGCTGCTGTTGCAACT
Organism: Pseudobdellovibrionaceae bacterium; assembly: GCA_044374645.1. Lineage (GTDB taxonomy): Bacteria > Bdellovibrionota > Bdellovibrionia > Bdellovibrionales > Bdellovibrionaceae > CAUJGP01. The sequence goes on from JBILOD010000011.1 coordinate 2,185, forward strand.
TTTAAATTACATTCAGCGAATGAATACGAACCCCAAAAAAGACATAAAACGATAAAAAATGAATTGAAAGTTTTCATGGCTCAATTCTGGCAAAAATGAAGCGAAAGTCAATCTCGGCACTCGCTGTCCAAAAGCTTAACCGCTCTTCTTATCTTTTGTGAAAGGCCTTAAGTTAAGTGAAATTCCCTTAGTCTCTTTGTTTTCAAGGTCTGCGATATAGTGCTTGAGACTTTTGTAATCGGAATGTCCTGTTTGGGATTGCACCATTAGGTAAGAAACTGGGACACTACCTGCGCCAACTGGTGCAGTTAATAAGTTCATCACATAAGATGACCTCAGACTGTGGAATATGGGCCATATATCTTCGCCTTTTTGATTATTCTTAGGTGTATATCCAATATCCTTTAGCACTTGTTGTAATGCTCTTGCAGCTTTGCCGCCGTGCCATTCACTGTCTCTCGGGAAAACAAATTCCTTGTCTGGACTTCGTAGCTTGTGAGCAATTAAATAATTTCTAATTGCAGTCACATCAACATCTCGCACTTTGCCTGTTTTAGTGGGAGTGATTTTTTCAGTTCGCCAATTGAATGTTGATTTCACCTTGAAGTAGCAATTGTCTTTGTCTTCCAAATGAACATCTTCCCATTTTAGCGAGTAAAGCTCGCCGCTTCTTAATCCAGTATAATAACCGATGTAAAAAACTGGGGCCCATTTATTGAGTGGCTCCATATTGGGCCCATGTAAAAGAGAAAAAACCTTTTCCATGATTTCAGGTCGTATCCAAATCACTTTGTAAGGCTCATCGTTCTTATCTCTTGGTAAATAAATTCCATGAGCAGGATTTAGGTAAATGCTCTCAGCAGGGCCCAGAATATACTTAAAGGCCGAACGAATATGCCGCATGTAGTGTTTTTTCATTCCATAGGAAAGAACACTAAACTCGGCACTCCTTATCATTCTTTCAATGTGATGAGTTGAGATTTGTGCGAGAAAAATGTTCGCCCAATCTTTAGTATACTTGTAGGCGGCCTTCGCTGTTTCGAGCGAGCCATTGCCCAGTGGTTTGTAGCTGTTTTGACTATCATCAATTTTTTGTTGAATATGATTTAAATATTTTTCGTAAGCAGCTTTCCACTTGAGCTGACCATCTCGATGCTTCATCTCTTCTTGGTTCAATTCATAAGTGAATTTCTTCCTGCACTGCTTGGCCTCTTGCATGAGCTTAATGTTTCGTTTCTTTTTTGTTCTGACTTTTCCATTGATTCGTTTTTGAACCACGACCATATAGCGGCCATTGGCCATCTCGTAGATACACTCGTCTTTTCTTTCTTTCACAATGTCATGGCGACTTAAAATTTTCTTTGGCTTTTTATCTTGATTATTTTCCATATTTTTTCCCTCTTTCTTTTCGGCAAAGCCATGAAAAGATTGAATTAAACAGCTTGGGTCTGGGTGTTCGACTTCTGCCACTTTGCCAATAAGGCTCGGTAGAAATCAGGGTTCAATTTTCTCAATGGTCTAGGAGTGTGATAAATCCAAAGCTCTTCCCTTTTGGACGGCCACTTTTGCGGATCTTTTTCGATGAGATATGAGCGAGCAAAAGCCATCTCAAGATAAAGCCTCAAGGCTAAACCCTTGAACTCATCAGGGCCAAGGTCTGGCAAGTCATTTACCTGATAAAATGAGCCAAGCATTCGACTTGGGAAAAGGGCTGCTCGTATGCTCACAATTCGCCCGATTTTTTCTTTGTCGATTAGGTCAGGAAAAATTTCATAAGGCATTAAAGAAAGGGTTGGTGAAAACCCTGTGCGATGAGCCTCTAAAAGCTCCTCTCGCTCGTTTCGAGTGATGATGGTGGTCTTGCCCCTTATCCAATACATCAAGGCCTGCAAAGACGACTTAAAGGCCATTAAACCCATCAGTATGAAGGCAAGGACAACGAAGGTTGGTAGCAAAAATAAAATCATGAAGAAGATATTGAAAATCTGTTCCATGACTTCATTTTAGCGCGGGCGGGTGCCACTGTACGCTATTTTCTCAATTTATAACAACCGAGATTTAAAGCGATAATCATCAAGAAGAGCCTCTGCGACTTTAAAAAGCATAAGTTCTTCAGCGAGTTTGAGTGGGTGTTCGCCCTTAAAAACCTTGTATTCAGTTGCACTGACTTTGATGAGAGCGATTGATGTGGGGTAATTCAATGACCTCACTCTATAAACAATATGATTATCTTCAGAGAATTGTTCTTCAGTCCAAATATAGCCAATTTCCATTATTCACCTCACTGAATAAATAGAAATTGACTCCTCATAAAAATTTGATGAGCCTCGCCGCTCAATCATTAGGAAATATCTAAAATTTCCTAATGATAATTCTTTTTAAAAGCAAAGCATTAGATATTGATGACCATCATAAATTGATTAGGCTTTCTTGGGTGAAAAATTGAAGCCCAATTTTTCTTGTATCTCTGGCCAATTGTATTCGCCGGGTAGATTTACTTTGAGCAGATGCTTTGAGCCTTTATTGAATGGGTCAAGCTGAATGATGTTAAGTCTCACCAAGGCTCTTAGACCTGATTGAACCGAGTTGTAAGATAGCCCAGTGCTGAAACAAAGTTCTCGCCTAGAAAATCCTAAAATCATTTTTTCTTGTAGATGTGGATTATGTTCGAGTCGATACCTGAAGCGCATTAGTAACCGCAAAGAAGTGTCTGGCATAACACGACGATTTAAAAACCACCCATAAAATCGCAAAGACATAATACTGAACCTCCTCACCAATAAATGGATTATTAAAAGTGTCAGTTTTTTATTATTTAAATCTTTTCTTTTATTAATTCCCCATGCCATTAGAAACACTCATGCCCTGGAGCAATTTCACCGAGGTTTAGATTTCTCCATATATGAAGTTATGGAGGTCAATATGACTAAAAAAATAAACTACTCTTTTGTGGCATTTCCCTCACTCTTGGCTGAAAGCAATGTTTTATCTGTTCAAGACAAAGCGGTGTTTTTGTATTTGCTCTCGAACTCTCATCGAAACTGGAACCCATCGTATCGAGAACTGTCCCAAAAGTTATCATTGGGCAACTCAACGATTAGAAGGTCCATCGTTAAACTTCATTTGCTCGGGTTTATCACCGCAAGAACATCAATTCGGGGCAAGACATATAAAAATGAAATTAATGAGTATCGGGTCAATTTGATGAACCCAAGCCTGTGGTGTCCAACCCTCGACTTAAAAGAAGAAATTGAGAGGTGCTATGAAATCAATCGAGCTACTCCACCAATCTTTCCATTTGTTTATATCGACTATCGAAAACTCGAAATGGATATCAGGAAAGCCCTCGATAAGGGCATCATTGTCAGAACCGAGGCCACACTCACAAAAACTGCCGAACAGCATTTTTCAACTGACATTCCTTTAGAGTATTTGACTGAATACGAAGTTCATTCGGTGGACTTCAGGCGAATAAATATCTGGCAGTCCTGTGTTGGGTTTTCTAACTGGCTCAATAAAAAATCTGGCTCCTTAAGCAGTTATCAGCAGGACTATTTTAAAAATAGATTTATTGACGATAACTTGTCCGGAGATAAAAGAAAGTCCCTGCGAGAAGCCTTGCTCACCCTTTCACATTCGGTTTTTTTGGCATTCGTCGAGACTGATAAAGAAAAAACAAGGACGAATAAGGCTTCGCTCATAAAGGCTGGCGAATAATCCATTTAAGAGGCATGGCAAAAGCAGGGCGACCAAAAAAGAAAATCACTTCCTTTCTGGATTTTCTTCTTATAGGCCTCATTTCCTCGGTCGCCCTCTTTGTTGTTTGTCCCAATCCTTACACATTACTGGCTGTCGGGACGATTTGGCTTGCGGGTGAGGTCATCAATGCTTTTCGATAATTTTTTAGCAGATAAAGAAGACCGATTTTATTTTATGTTCGCCTTTGCGGTCAGGGCTTGGCTTTCACTTTTGCTTTTTGTCTTTATGCCATTCGTGCTAATTCATTTTGGATATGCCTTGAGGCCCCATCAGCTCTTAGTCGTAGTGGCTTCATATATTTTGATGAGTGTCCTGGACTTTGCTCAGGTCGTTGTAAGAGCTTTAAAAGAGTATCGAAGAAAGAAATGGCTCGATATCCAGCACAATGGTATAAAGAATTACAGATAGCACGATAACTCAACAGACATGTTTTTGTTTTCGGGTCATACTTTTAAAGCGATTGAATTCTGGGGAGCCATATGAAATTTTTAAGTATTTTCATTGTCATGTGTTTGACCTTTGCTACACAAGCAGAAGAGCTTCGAGAGCTTAAAAAAATTCAATCACAGGAAGTTAAAAAGATTAACTCGAGTATAAAAATCAAGCCTAATCTGAGTCATTTGAACACTCTTGCGGTGTCATCTTCTACAACTATTAATCCAACAAACGAATCCGACAAGCAGACAAGCAGTGAACAAAGGCGACCGATAGAAAGTTGGCCAGAAGTAAGCAAGGACACAAATACTAGATTGTTTCCAGTCGTATCAGATAATAAAAGATTTTTTGTTTCAATTTATGGTGATAGCACTACTATAAGTCGAAGTTTAGAAAATGAGATAAGAGAAGCTACAAAAAACTCATTTTCTAATGAAGGATTTTTTGTCCATGGAAAGCTTGTCGAAAAGATTTTTCAAGAATTAAAATTTTTAAGAGGCGAAAAATTGTTCTGGTTTTCATTCCACGAAGGGAAACTCAACTCAGTTTCCCTTGATAAAATTGATAAACTACTGATTAAGCCCAATGAGGCTGGTGGCGAACTTTTTGGTACTTTGGGTATTGAATTGAGTTTAGCTACAAATTTAGGTCAAAATTCAAATATAGCAATTGGGTTAGGCTATGTTGGCAAAGAGAGTCCATTTGAATCTTATCAATCTGGCCAGCCAACATGGTCTACTACCTCGGCAATGAACCTTCAGGATGACAAAACAATTGAGCTTGCGAATTTTATTTCACCAGTCGGCGAAACTGGGGAAAGAAATATAACAATGAGAACAGATTTTCAATCGCATCAGTTTCAAAATGGTGAATTTATCAAAGGACAAGCAGCATTTAGTCGCAAAGAGTTTACAGGCCAAGAAAGTTTTGCTGAAAACTTTCTTGGTTATTTTCTAAAAATCAATAATCGTATTTTAACTATATATGATTTTTATATCGACTCAACCTACTATCAAAAGCCTGAGGTCATTATTGTAGGAAAGTGGCTAAAGGGCTATGACTTCTCGGCTTACATTAGCTCTACAGGCATGGGTGATTGTGGTAAGTTTGTTTTGGTTAAAGGCACTCAAGCTAATTTTATTCCTGTTAGATGTGGAATTTGGGGATGTTAGCCTTGGCAATAAAGTCACCCACCTGTCACCCAGATATTTTTGTAATGGCTTAAGGCATTGAAAATAATAAGAAATACCATTTTTAATAATTATTAAAATCCTCTCTGCCATTTTTTTAATATTAAAACACAATACAGGAATTTTCTAGGTTCCTGAGCTCTTACCCCACATACTAATAAAAGACCTGACGCCATGATCGGTGGTTTTCGTTCGTGAATTTGTGATTGAGTAGAAATAGACAAAGTAGCGAGAAAATTCCCGCTACTTTGTATGTATGAGTTTGCGGTCGGTAATGATAGCTTTACCCAGTCTTAGGGGATTTTTTGAATGGCTTCAGTTTATAAGAAGGTCCCCTGGGATTTTGGCTACCAAGCTTCGCTGCGTATTGAGCGGCTGAATCCCTCGTCGCATGTCCGGCCATCTGCTAGACCTCGATGTGTGAAACTCCGCCGTCTGTAGCTGTAAGCAAGTTCACGATGTAGGATGAACGTAAATCATGAAATCTTGGCCACAATAGTTTCCCCTTTTTATTCGTCTATTGTTCGTAGCCAACCTCTTTTGAATGGATGACGGCCCTAAATACACTCGCCATTTTCCCAATTTCCCACTCTTGTTCTCTGGAGAAATGTTTACAAAGAAAACCCACAAAGACCAAGCGAGGACCAAGCCAATGCCGATAGGAAAAACCAATACGACCAAATGAGGATGACTTATTCACTGCGTTCAAGAGGGTATTCACCCTTGAAGATTTAGTAGTGCCTACAGGAAACCAGTTTGTAACCACATGCGAGTCTTTTCTTCATATTCTGATCGTGGATTATATCAGCGTATGGTTTAAGGCTTACGCGATTTATATAGAGCAGGAGCGGTTTGACTGGGAAAATAGCTACCCCACAAAACACGATAGCTAGTATTATTTTATTATACATGGTGGCTTAAATGAGGCTCAACGGAAAATCCGCAAAGCCTCTTCACCAGGTAGGTTCAAATACCGATGTTAAAAGTTAATTTCGGCAAGTGCAGTTATCACGAAGGTTACAATTCAACTTAATACCAAGAGAATAAAATGAACGAATGTAAGTTCCGAACCCATCCAAATAGACTTTTGATTTTCCGTTATCAAAAAGCTCTTTGATTGTTCCTCTCTTGTTTCGGTTGTCGATTGCTCTGTCATTCACACACACATTCTCAATACAACGGAAACCTTTTCCAAGAAATGAGGTTGAACGAATTTCGGTTCCGAACCTATCCAAATCAACTTTTGATCTTCCATTATCAAAAACTTCTTTTACAGTTCCAACATTGTCTCCAGAGTCAATAACCCTGTCACCAACACAAATGTGCCCGTCACAGGTTACTCCCTTTCCAAGGGCTGAACTTGAGCGGGCATATGTGCCGAAACCGTCAAGATCTACAGTTGCTTGGCCGTTAGAAAAAACTTCTACTACCGTCCCAACATGGTCTCTATAGTCAATGACCCTGTCGTTTGAACAAAGCCTGTCAGAGGGACACCCCATTGCTGCGCTGGAAGCGAATAAAGAAAGGATCAAAATCAAAGAGCTCATATGGACCTACTTTTTGTTTAGCTAAACCTTCCGCAGGATGCCGCATTGCGCTAAAGAACTCAATGTTTATCATTTGGCTCGATAAGTAACTTAAATCACTTAGTATTTAGGTGTGTAATTTTTATAGAGTGCTCAATTATTATGGAGAGGCTCTTTCAATTATTCAAAAACAGCGGTGACTTAAATAACCTACCCTTGTTGCGTGTTCCGGAAAACCCACTTGTGGTGGCTTTTTTAATTTGTAGATAGGGGTGAGGGGCCGGAGCCCGCTACCGGATTGAGTTTCAACGTGAGATTTTTACCCAAATAGATTTTGTCTATCCCCGGCAGTTGTGGATTAGTGCCATCAAACTATTTACAAGAAGCCCTCGCTTCAAAAAACACTTCGGGATTGGTGAGCGCTACAGTTTCAAGTTGACCATTTGGATTATGGTTCACGCCAAATCCTGATTTGATTTTGATTTGTACATCGGATAGTTCATCGACTTTTTCTCCAAAGCTATTACAAATTTGATTCGCTTTGTATACGAGATAGTAATCAATTTGAGAGGAATAGTAGGCAATGGGAGCCGAACCGAAAAATCCTGAGCTAGCTTCTACTCGAACAAAATGGCTAGCAAGTGCGTTTTTTTCTAAGGAAAGTATAGTGGTTAGTGCGAAGAGTATAGCAGTGATTTGTTTGGCTATTTTTTTATTCATTTAACCTCCTTTAAGGTTGGGTGTGGACTTTAAAAGGAAGTTCAGATTTTAGAAAATAGAAAGTCTCAATTGCTGTAATAGGTAGGGTCTATGGTCACTTTGCTCAATTAACAAATGTGAGATTGATTCAGTTCAAGCCCTGTATTGCGCGGCTTCATAGTAAGAGCCAAGATTCTTTGCAAGATTGAGGGCATCCCATCGAAACTTATTTGGGCAGGTTTTCTTCGTTCGTGGTTTCATCTAAAATCCTCATTAGGGCCGCCCCCGCAAATCCATAAGTCCACCAAATCGCGGCATTATCTTAATTCCATTTCTCCACATAGGGGTTCTTCGACCAATAAATCTTCAGACATATAGCGAATTGAATTTAAATAGTTATTGTTTGTATTAAAGTATGAATAATGGGTGGGGTGGGTACTCTTGTTTTTGCCATGGATTTTTTCAGTTTGTTGATTAAGGCTTGTCCTATTTTTAAAGACCGAAAGCGTGTAGAGCGGGTAAACTGGCGCCGCAAAAAACCTGACAAAAGCAAATACTGTTAATAACTTGTAATATTCACACTCCTAATTGACTTGGTGCGTTATTCGCTTTAAGGTTGCGCCTCTAGTAGCCATTATTTTTAGGAGAATAAAAAATATGAAACAATTTCTAACCGCTGCTTTATTTGCTTTTTCTCTTTCCGCAAATGCGGACGTGATTAAGCCGAAAAATACAATTGAGGACGCTGTGGGCGTCGTAACGGTAAGCGGTGTTCAATTTGATTACCGTGTTAGTGACCGTGCCTGGGAAACCTACGCTCAAATGGAAAATGGAAAGATACATATCGAGGCGCAAAAATCATTTTTGTTGAGATACGTCGCTAAAAACATTCAAGAGGGTAACTCTTTTCAAGCTGAGCTCATGCAAGACGGGGCGGCGAAGTGCCAAGAACTGGGCGAGATTGAATACGCCGAGCAAATTAAATCCGTTCCCGATTACCTAACGTCTTTGAACGCGGAAATTGTAAATACCCTCGCTGAAAATGCCTCTTATGGCTCGCCTGCCTGGGCTACGTTGGTTTGCATGGTAACAGTTAAGGCCGACAAGTAAACACCACGCAATAGTCAGCGGCTCAAGCCCCTAGAAGAAACGGGATCGAATGGCGCGGGAAACATTTGACCGGAGAAAAACCACATAGAACTAAAGGGCGGCAAATTGAACGCCCTTTATTGGAAATAACACTTCGTAGTAGTAACTTTGTTTAGTTCGATTCCTTCGTGTCTTTCTGGCTTTCTTCCAGAATTTTTTCATATTCCCTATAAACACCTGGTTGCGCTTTTTCCGCCATTGCATACCATTCAGCAGCTTTTGCTTCGTTGCTGGGAAATTCGCCGTTTCCATACTTGTAACAACTTGCCGCGTTCATCATTCCCCAAACATGTCCCCACTCGCCGGACTTTATATACCAACCGCATGCTTCAACTGCATTTTTAGGAACACCTTCGCCATTCAAGTAGATTCGTCCAATGTGATTAGAAGCTTGGCCATGTTTCTTTTCAACGGCTTTCAAATACCACCTAAGCGCTTCGGCAAAATTTTGCTTCACACCTCTAGAGAAATGAAGCATCTCTCCAACTTTATTCTGCGCCTCGGCATCACCCATAACTGCCATTGCCAATTCTTTTTTAAATTCTTCTGAACAGGAAGAATTGGAACAGTATTTGGCTTCATTTACTTTTTGCTTGCTTAGGAGCGGAAGGCTAACTTTATTCTTTTCAGCCATACCCAAACCAGGAATGGCCGTGATGCTCAAAGAAAAAAATCCCAAATGCATTGCTATCAAAAATAACATTGATGCTCGTTTTTCTGCGATGGTTTTCATGTCTTCTAATCTCCTTTTAATAAATAATTTTGACTTAAATATACCGCTACAAGCATCAACGAGAGGTGCAATATCCTGGGACGCCAATCGCAGAAGCAATGTTCCGTAGACTTTTTTTTCTATTCCTTGCTTTTCAACCAGAATCTCATCTACAGACAATTCCATTTCTTCTTCAAATGCCTTTGAAAGCAGATATGCAAAGGGAGAGAAAATAAGAACTTCTTTCAGCACTAAGCGAATCGCATTAAATAGAGGGTCTTTACGATCGACATGGATGCTTTCGTGCCGAATCACAAGGTCAATCTCTATATCGGTCAGGCTTTCAGCAAGGTTCTTAGAAACTAAAATGATTGGCTTAAATAAGCCTGCCGCCGCGGGGGGAATTGGATAATCGTGTAAATAGATGATGCAGTTTGATTTCCATTCAATTCTTTCTGCATGCTTCCAAATTTTGCGCACCGTCCAGAACGAATAGGAAATCCGCAAAAAACCTTTTGCGAGATTGAGTAAATAAATAACGAGCAATGCCAGAATAACCCATCCCCAAAAGTCCGTCGTCCCGGAATCCATCGGGGGGTGCGAAGCTGAATCAATGAATGAAGAAGGCACAACGGATAATGTCGGAACAATAGTTTTAGCGGCAAATAATTTGGGGAAAAAATTATCAAACACCTGAAACAATGCAGGAATCGCCGGCAAAGCTAAAAAGGTTATTTTCAAAAAGCTGTACCGGTGAGTCGATTTTATCTGAAAACTTATGAGAATATAGTAGAAGCCGAGAAGCAGGGCTGAAAGTAAAAAAGTATTTGCGGCCCAGCCTACAAAACCGGAAACGACACTGCTCATAATTCCTCCAAAAGTGCTTTTAGTTTTTGGATCTCCTTAGAGCTAAGGCCTTCGTTCTTAATCAAATTAACAGCGAGTTCGAACTTGCTACCTCCAAAAAACCTGTCCGCGACTTTTTTAACTTCCGATTTTTTATAGTTCTCTTTTTTGAGAATAGCGCTGTAGAAAAATGCTTTCCCATCTTGATTGTGTTTGATGTAGCCTTTTTTTTCCATGAGCCGAACTATTGTTAGCAAAGACGAGTAGGCAGGAGCAGGCTTTTTAGGAAAACGCTCTAAAATATCAGAGACGCTTAAATCTGATTGCTCCCATAAAATATTGAGAATCAAAAGTTCGTGTTCAGTGGGGCCTGTGGTTTTCGGTCTTGGCATCGCTCCTCCTATTAATAAATTAGTAGTAAATCCAAAAGGGAGCGTCTTACAACTAATTAATTAATAGGAAGCGGAGCAAGAAAGCGTGAGACGCATATTAATGTTGATCAATCGAAAAAGAAAATGAGAACCTATCAACGAATGAGTAAAAAAGTAGTTATTCCTCTACCAGCAACTGACTTTGATCCGACTGAGGCCGCCGTGACTTGGAGTATCCTTGATTCACATGGTATCGAAGTGGATTTTGCAACTCCTCTAGGTCTGCCTGCCACAGGAGACCCATTGATGGTCACTGGCAAAGGCCTGGGGCCTTGGAAGCCTTTTCTTCAAGCTGATAAAAATGGTCAGATTGCCTATGCTAAAATGGTTTCGAGCCCGAAGTTTATGGCCCCGCTTCGCTGGAGCGAAATTAATCCTGAACTTTATGATGGAATCGTTCTTCCTGGTGGCCACGCTCCAAGAATGAAGGAATACCTCGAGTCCTCGGTATTACAAGATCTAATTCCTTACTTTTTTCAAAATAACAAGTTAGTCGCTGCAATTTGCCACGGGGTCGTTTTAGCTTCACGAAGTAAGTTTCAAAATGGAAAAAGTGTTCTCTTTGGCAGAAAAACAACCGCCCTTCTTGCCTCACAAGAGCTTCTCGCCTGGGGATTAACTTGCCTTTGGCTAAATAATTACTATCGTACCTACCCCGAAACGGTACAAAGTGAAGTTACTCGAGCTCTTGAAGACTCAAATGACTTTATTTCTGGTCCTCTCCCCCTAAAGCGCGATTCGCCTATCAACCTTAACTCGGGCTTTGTCGTCCAAGATAAAAACTATATCTCGGCACGATGGCCTGGCGACGTCCATCTTTTTGGCACAAAGATTGTTGAGTTTTTTAGTCCGTAGAATCCAGGCTTGAACAACAAATCGACCTGCTCAAACACTGAATTTGCATAGCCTCTGCCTTAAAATATTAATTAGTCTGACTATGGGCTGCGTTCGCTTCAGCTAATGATTGGAGGGACTGAATATTTTCGACTGAGGCGATGACAGGTTTTGCCGCAGGTTGCTCGGTTAATTTTATGAGTAGAATCAAAATACTCACTAGGACCAAAAAAACACCGACACTCACATAAGCAATCTGCAGCTCGCGGACCCCACAGGCCATTCCAGCCAAAATGGCAAAAATCATAGCGGAACCCAACGCTTTACTATCAAGCTTTACCCTAAAACGAACAACCGAAATCGCCGCCACAATCGCAAAGGCCCGAAGTAATGAATTGTTAATCAAGATCATCAAAGCGCATAGCCCTACAGTCAGGAACATTAGATTCATGGCGCCGATAATATCCTTCGTGACATCCGGAGGGGAGACTGTAGCGAGTGCAGCAGTCTTATCGAGGTGCCTGCCAATTAGGAAGGTGGCACACCCAAGGGTAAAGCCCAAAAGAATAGAATGTCCCAAGATCTCAATGATCGCACTCAGCGGAAGGTTCACCATCCCACTTTCAGGTTCCATCATCCCTTTTATTAAACTGCCAGTGAGCATAATTCATCCTTTCCGCTATGAGCCGAACTTGCATTTTCAGTCTGGGGGACAAATGACCCTTCTTCAAAAGGCGCATCCTGGTCGATCGCTTCCATAACCTGGCTCATCCCCCAGCAATATTTGGAAAACGAAGTTTGACCAATCGAATGCTCCCGCATGAATTCATCAAACCATTCAGGATGTTGACCACTGTGTTTGATCTCAATCAGGCAATGTTTGTCATTATCGAAAACCCTCTGCATCTGGATTGCTTGATTCCAACCACTTCCTTTTTTTATCTGTTCCACAACACTTTTAGATATTGTCCCCAAAGGTTGGAGGCTAATGTGCCGATCGATCGTCACACGCAGGTCTGCCCGTTCAAAGGCCCATCTTTGATATTCAACAATCAATTTCGGACGTGCCTTAAGTGTACGGAAAATCTGATTAAGTTCATTGGCTCTTTTAAGAAGAGTTTCCTTTTTCATTGAAGTATTGATCTTAAACAACTCGGGAGTAATTTCGATTTCATTGCCATCAAGCATTTGCTCAAAGGCTTCCTTAGTCAGTAAAAACCGCTGTTTTGAGCTTGTCCCATTGATCTTAAACTTACACTCTACAAAAATAACGTCACTATCCCAGACTCCACGGTTTCGGTAACGACGGATTCGCAATTTAAAACGTTCATTCACTTTGTCAAAATGTTGTTGAAAGCAATCGACCTGTTTAGAATCAAAATAAATTGATTGGTTACCAGAGTTGTCAGAATCCTCGGAAGTCTCAGAACCAAAACTGCGATCCAGGTGGCCACTCAGTAACTTAACAAACTCTGGAACCAGGTTCTTGGGTAAGATAAACTTATCTTCGATCCGCGAAAAACTTGTTACTACCTTCTTAGTCTCTGAAGAATCTGAAGCCATAGTCCCCCCAACTTCGCTCGCCAAAATCAGTTTAATCGCAGATAAATTCAATTTACCGGAGCATGTGAACACTCGCGATGTAAACAGAGCTGGTATAGCGTGAAACCCTTTACAGTCAAGCCTGAACGGGCTTCGTGCCGTTTTCCCCTTGGAGTTTTGAAACTATGTAAAATGAAGGATTATTAACAATGCCAACTTCGTTAAATATCGCCTTCGTCAGCGCCCCAACAATGACAATATCCTTCTCAAACTGTCACTAACGACCTAGTAACTCACAAACTTCCCATGAGAGGGTCCATAGCCATCCAAGGCTCAGAAACTTCAGCCCCTAGCACAAGTCAATTTAGTTGATTTTCAGAATCAAATCATGAACCATTTTGGTAAAACACAAACAGTTTAAGTTGGAGATTCAATGATTAAAGCTTTAATTGGGTTATTGGTTGGTGCTGGAATCGGCTTTGCGGGTGGATACTATTACCTTGAAAATATCTATAAAGAAAAGCTAAAGTCCGTAGAGGCCGAACATGAATCCACGGTGCAGGAGCTGAGCGCTTGCATTGAGCAAAAAGGCAAAGCCGAAAAACAGTTTCAAGAGGCTGACGCTGAACTTAAACTCAATGAAAACCGTTCTTGCTTTGTTACATCCGCAATTTTGGAGGCTCCTGAATTTATACCTGCCGACATTGAATCCTTTACCAGCAATAGCAATGGAGATGTCGTCTTGAGCTGGAATCCAGTGAAAGGGGCCAAAAAGTATATCGTGACCGTTGAGAGTGAGGACGGTACTGTGGTGAATACCAGCGAAGTCGAAGGAGAAACAACGCTTTTACTTAATCGCATCACGAATGCTTCAAAATTGGCTGCCGCACAGTATTTCGTACGCATTGCTACGGTTAATGGACTTGATAAAGAAGGACCTCAAAGCGAACGAAAGCCCATTCACTTTGCTAGTCAGTCTTTCAAAGCCACACCGAAACCAACGAAAACGACTAAAACCAAAGCCAAGCCCTCAAAGAAAAAACACTAGACCCGCAAACCTAATTCACCCGTCTTCTACAATCGGCCTCTGAAAGAGCCTCTTTGGAATATCCAGCAGGCGATTTCTGAGTGCAGGCGGGTGGAAGCTGGTTCCATATGGCCCATACCCCACTTAACACGCCCTCACTACCAATCCCAACGAATGCCGACTTTATCAAGGCGCTCGGAGCGAACAAGAGTTGTTTCATAGAAGACTTTTTTCTTAAAAAGAGTCTCTTCAAATTTGATCTTCTGAGCCTCAGTCATAGGGATAAAAGAGTAATCCATCCCAAAATATCCACGATAGCTGAAGGTCGCGACCCCTTGAAAGGGTTGAAGTTGGGCCTTGATCTTATGAGCAATTTTTTCACCTTCGGGTTTTACACTTAATTCAATACGAGTTTGCTCCTTGACGGTTTCATTGAGTGTCCCCAATTGGGTTTGTTTAAAGTAGTCTGATGCTAGGAACTTTTGAAATCCATTGTCGGCGATTCGATTCATTAATAGGATTCCGTCATCCTCTTTTTTAACGTCCTTAGGTATCCATTCCGTCATTTTCTTGAAGTCGATAATTTCAATTCCTGTTCGAACCGGCACCGTGGGTGGGACCAATGAGGCCATTTCTACACTATCCATACAACTATTTGGTTCACGCAATGCGCGCCCACTAGCACCTAAAATACTAGCCTCCGAAAGGAGACTGAGGAGAGTGGTAATAATGTATTTAAGCCATACAAATCGTCGCATACTCTCTGACCTTGCAAGCCCCGTTCCTGGGAAATGTATTTTAAGGGGTTTTGAGAGTAAAGTTTGTCCGTCGCCTGGGTCAAATTATTGATCACTGTTAATCCACTAGGCAGCCGTCTCATTTTGAGATAATACGACTGGATGACTGAAACACCACCCAATATTCTCATCAGCGCCTGTTTGATTGGCTGCAACTGTCGATACGACGGCAGAAATCAACTTCGTGCTGAAATGATAAAGTTACATGAAGGTGGCCACGCTATAGCAGTCTGCCCAGAGGAGCTTGGGGAACTCGGGACACCACGCCCTCCCTGCGAAAAAGTCGGGACTCAGATTTTTTCAATTGATGGGTCCGATCGAACAGACGCCTATATCAAGGGTGCACAAAGAGCTTTAGAACTTGCTCAACAACAGCAGGTAACAGCTGCGTTTTTAAAAAGTAAATCACCTATGTGTGGCCATAAACAAATTTATGACGGCACCTTTTCTGGAAAGTTAACCGAAGGTCACGGAGTCTTTGCCGAACTATTGATTGCCAACGGTATCAAGATTTTTTCAGTCGATTAGTAAAACAAAGACT
Organism: Pseudobdellovibrionaceae bacterium; assembly: GCA_044374645.1. Classification (GTDB taxonomy): domain Bacteria; phylum Bdellovibrionota; class Bdellovibrionia; order Bdellovibrionales; family Bdellovibrionaceae; genus CAUJGP01. The sequence goes on from JBILOD010000011.1 coordinate 17,673, forward strand.
CGGTCCTTGATTTTAATTAAAATGTTAAACTTTTCTACATACGCATCTATCTGACCACCCGAATCGACCCAACTCTTCGACTAAGGTCTACCTGGCGATGAAAAACTCCGTCCCAGTGTCCAGCAAGAAAGGTCTCAACTTTCTTGAGATTATTCCGATAGCTAAGATGACATCTAACTATTGAGGTGCCACATGGCTATTCAAGACAAAGTAAAATCGCATAATCTGAGTGAGGACAATCGCTACCTTGTTTTTTCACTCGGCGCCGAGCAGTTTGCAATCCCACTCCTTAAAGTAAAGGAAGTGATTGCCGCCCTTGAAACTCGCCCAGTGCCACACTCTCCGCCACACTTTAAAGGCCTCATGGATTTGCGTGGCCTCGTAATTTCGGTGATCGATCTCCGAGTTAAAATGAAAATTGCAAAAAAAGAATCTGGAGCAGAAACTTCAATTATCATTCTGGACCATGCTACGGAGCCAGTGGGTGTAATAGTAGACTCTGTTGATCATGTTGCTAATTTAGAGCCAAATGAAATAAGTGCTCCCCCTACAGTCCATGGCGGAACCTATAGCGATTTCATCACCGGAGTCTCAAGCAAAGATAAAAAAATGATTCTGATTCTGGACATCATGGCCTCACTAGGCGCGGAAGAACTGAAACTTATCAAAAAACAAACTAATGCTGCTTAATGGGAGTGAAATATGAAATGGTTTAACAACGCTAGTTTATCCACAAAGTTAGTCGCTACCACACTCTTCGGTGGAGTATCTCTCCTTATTGTCGGGCTGATTAATTTTTCAACTCTAAAGACAGTGTTGGGATATTACAATCACGTGGCCGAAATCAATTTGCCCAATACTGAATATCTGGGAAAAATGAAGGAAAAAGCGGCCATTCTTGGAGTGCACCTAAATGAAACTCTTAGTCAATTTTCTTCTGGCGATTATTCAGGTGAAGAGTTTGGCGAAATCAATAAGGAAATTGAAGATTATGAAAAAGCAGATAAAGCCTTCTCCTCCATAGAGTTTGCTACCGGAGAGGAAGAGCTGTACAAACCTGTCGTCGAAATCTGGAAAAAAAATCGCGACAACTTTGATCTGGCTAGAAAAATCGTCGAATCTAAAGACCCAGGCCAGAAGGAGAGACTCGAAAAGCTCATCAAACAAACAACTATCAGCCTGGAAGACCAGTTTGGCCTTCTGAAAAAACTTGCTGATTCTCAGCATGACCAGGCCATCATTTGGACCAATCAAGCTAAATCGGCCGCGTCCGTTGGCCAGATGGTTGCCTTGGGCGCCATCGTGTTCTTTTTTGCTTTGGCAATTCTTGTAGGCATCATGCTCTCTCGTTCCTTGAGCGCACGACTCAGAGAACTTGCCATGGAGCTAAACAAGGGTGCTGAAGAAGTGTCCGGCGCCTCGAACGGTCTGTCTGCAACAGCTCAAGAGCTTTCACAAGCCACAACGGAACAGGCTGCTTCATTGGAGGAAACTGCCGCATCTATTGAAGAAATGGCATCCATGGTCGCAAAAAATTCTGAAAATTCAAACAACACCGCATCCCTAGCTTCCCAGTCGCATTCGAGTGCGACTCAAGGTGAAGTTGTGGTCCGTTCAATGATCACTTCTATGGATGAGATTAATCAGAGTAACAAACAAATAATGAATGCTGTCAACCAAAGCAATAAAGAGATCTCCGAAATCATCAAGGTGATCACTGAGATTGGCAATAAGACTAAGGTGATCAATGACATTGTTTTCCAAACTAAGCTTCTATCATTTAATGCATCCGTAGAAGCAGCTCGAGCTGGCGAACATGGAAAAGGATTTGCGGTCGTTGCCGAAGAAGTAGGAAATTTGGCCCAAATGAGCGGCAATGCCGCCAAAGAAATTTCAGCAATGCTCGAAGGCAGTATTGAAAAAGTTGAGTCCATTGTCCGTGATACCCAAAATCGGGTGGAACGGCTGATTGAAGAAGGCCACTCGAAGGTGGAACATGGAACCAATGTCGCCCAGGAATGCGGACGCGTCCTCCATGAAATCGTTGATAACGTTTCTAAAGTTACGAGCATGGCTCAAGAAATATCAGCCGCTAGCAACGAACAATCAAAAGGGGTAGGTGAAATCTCAAAGGCCATGAATCAACTTGATCATGTCACTCAGCAAAATGCCCAAACTTCGGATGCTACTGCGAGCTCTTCTGAACAACTCTCAGGCCAGGCCGCGAATCTACGTAACGTGGTGGGGCGCCTGATGCTTGAAATCGAAGGTCATGGATATCACGCCAATTATAGTCATGGAAGCGGACATTCTTCGAACCCCGCAAAGACTACAAAACCTATCAAAGACAACGTCTATCAGCTAAAGTCTTCTTCGATGAAATCAAAGACACACACCAAGAATAAACCAACATCCTCGAGCGAAACTCATCACCATCAAACGGCAAAAGCCGCTGCAGGCACTAGCTCCACACCGGCGACTCCGTCCTTTGATGATTCCCGCTTTGAAGATGTTTAAACGATCACGACTAAATATTAATTTGAGGTCTCAGGCCGATATCCGATCGCTTTTGTAGACCTTCCCAAGAAACATGGCTCGCCTGCTCATAAGCATAACGGCGAGCCTCTTCTTTTGTGGGGCCAACGCCAACGGCACACAAAACTCGTCCCCCAGCCGTCTGCCATTGCCCCGCTTCATTACGGCGAGTCCCCGCATGCAGAAAGTAAGATCCCTCTGTGTGATGACTCAACTCTCCATCTATAGCGACACCCTTAACCGGAGCCTCTGGATATCCCGGAGCTGCCAATACAACACAAGCAGTGAATAAATCTTTCCACTTTAACTCACTTAGATTTCCTTCAGCTAGACTCCTGAAGACCAAACCCCAATCACCACTCAATAATGGTAAGATAACTTGGGTTTCTGGATCTCCAAACCGGCAATTATACTCAATCAATTTAGGCCCCTCAGCAGTGATCATTAAACCCAAAAAAATGACCCCACGATAATACATGCCTCTCGCCCTGATTCCCTTTAAGGTAGGATCAATAATTTTTGTTTTGATTTGCTCCATGACATCACAGGAACTT
>JBILOD010000012.1:0-20592 GCA_044374645.1 Pseudobdellovibrionaceae bacterium
AACTTCAAGCCTGATATACTTATCTCTGTTGATATCAAAGCGATCCGATATTTTAAAAAGCCACTTCTCGGCCTCTTGAAGCCTGCGAGCATCAGTCAGTTCAAATTTCTCAAGGATGAAACTTGGTGTGGCTTGGGTTTTCATTATGGACTACCAGCGACCTTCAATTTCCTTCAACTCTTTTGCAAGTGCCTTGAAGGCTTCTTCGAATGACCTAGCAGAAGGTACCGAAGCCACTGCACTTACCCATCCTTTTTGAAGCCGACTTGTATTGAGCTTTTTAACTTCATCAAGGAAGCTATTTGGGACTTCCGTCTCTCTGAACTCGAAGCAATTTTTAATGGCTTTCTTCAATGTCTTCGGATCTGCTTTAGGAAGAAAAACTGCCAAATCATGAACATCTTTAGATCGCGAATTTTGATCCCCATGAGATATGAGGGCATGGAGCTTTTCCGCACAGATAGTTTCAATTGGATAAACCGACCAACTCATAGATTCTTGCCCTATCAAGGTATTCACTTCTACCTTTTGGGGCCCGGGAGTTATTGGATCACCAATTCCAAGGTCAAAATTGATAATTTGAGCTTTTTTGATATTTTTAAGGACTTCGCCAATGCCCGCACGATACACATGTCGAATACCGCCATATTCACCTTGAGTCGCAAGATCGACTTGGGTTTCAAAGCGAAACCAAACACCATCATCAAGATCATACTCGGCCTGTTTCCTCACTTGTTCAAGTGTCTGCTCGATATTTGATTTTAAAAGTAGTGCATCTAAGTCCACTGTGTAGCGAGGAGACTCATAAACCTTCAGGCCCACAAAACCGCCTTTAAATACAAGCCTGTCAGCGAGCTTTTTGTTGGCAATAAGCCTTGCGACAAGTCTTTCAATCAAAAAGACCGTTTCAACATCTCTGTATTTAGCCTCTAGATTTTTGGATATTATGGTGAGTTTTTGGCGAACAGATTCGCCCTTAGCTTTAGTGGTCATCCTTCGATAGCTCCTATGATGGCCTCAAAGTACTTGGTGAGATAAGCATCTAGACCTAGCTCTTTTGCTATAACCCCGATTTTTTTAAGTGTTGTCTGCTTTTGTTGAATGGCTATTCGAGCTGCTTTAATGGCGGTTCTTTCTCCGATTTTACTGGCAAGCTTAAAACCCTCTGCTATGGCTCTTTCGATGGATACAATTCGAAAACCATCACCATGAATAATTCCAATATCAAGAGGGGTCTTTGTGCGAATCAGACGATAACCCTTGCTACTTGTTCGTTGCTCTGGCGACACAAGAATCCATGTTTGCTGAGGAACTTGATTGGCAAGATTATAATAAGAAAGAGCTGTCAGGCCGCCGACCACTGAATACGGTCCGAACTTAGTACAGGCAATTTGAAAATCAATTTCTCTAGGAGCCTTGGCCTTTGGATGCAGGTAGATGCCCCTCTCCATCCTGTGGATCTTTTCTTCCTTTACAAGCCTTGATAGTTCTTGATGACTAATGCCAATCGCTTTCGCTTGTTCAAGTGTAAAAGGGCCAAGTTTTTTGAGCTTTGCTTCTTGAGCTGGTGTCATAGTTCTATTATCGGCATATTTTGACATTTTTCAATAAAAATGTCATTTTTAGCCAAGGGTGGAAAGGGGTGATTAAAATGGAGAGTCAGGTCATTTTTTTTGAAATTGATGGTGATAGACAGGTAGAGGAGATCAAAAACAAATCTTAAGACTTCTCATAACGAAGCAGGATTTAGAGGCCACCACCAATACATTGGTTGAAATTATTAAGTTGCTAAGACAGCACACTCAAGTCAGCCCAGTCGTTATTCAATCTATGACTGTTTGTGCTGTTGTATCTTATAGCAGATGTTTTAATAGCTCCTTTAGCTATACCCTCAGTCCTGATTTCTTTGATAATGCCACCTTGACCAATGGAGCGACGGAATCAGCCGATGAAAAGGAAATTACTGAGAGAATGTTCCATTACTTAGTAATGAACTACCGAAATAAACATATTGCTCACTCTGACGATTTTCTCAAATCAGGAACTGTCGGAGCTTGCAGAATTGGGAACGACTTTGCGATTGCTCCCCTTATTGCTTCAAGGGTGCCACAGGAGGATATTTCCTTCTATAACTCTCTTGGTCGATTAACTAGCAAAGCTTTAGGACAAGTTGAGGCTCGTTTGAAATCCGCCCAAGAGAAACTTCTGAGCCTACTACAAAGCGGTCAGGCTAAGATTTCGAATAGAGAGTCAAAGTTAGTTCCAATTCCTTTGGAAGTGGATGCTTTAGAAATGTGGGGACTAACCGAAACTTATACTGGCGGAAAGTGACATTTTATTTAAAAAATGTCACTTTTGTCCATCTTACCCAGTGAAGGATTGTGGGTAAGAAAATTAAAATGGCCAAACCTCACATTTCCCCTCTATAATGTGGGCTTTGACCCAAGGGCCTTTTCAGGATTTAATATTAATATGAAGCCCAATGAGGCCCAGTGTGAGGAAAATCAAGGGGCTAGAGGCCAAAAAATACCTCCACCATCTAATGAGATGAGCCATAGCAAGACAGGCAGAACCTAACACCCCACCCGTTTGAGGGAAAGCTATATGGCGGAGTTCATTCCCCTCATCTCCGCCATCTCATAAATACATGCCCACCGAGAAACTCTACCTTGCTTCTACCAGGAAGTTCGTCTGAAGTATGGTGACTGTTCCATTCTCATTGATCTTGTAGTCGATCCCAGGCTTGGCACCATCTTTAAATACAAGGGTTTTTGGTTTTTCAATTCGCTTTAAAATATTGCGATCCAGAACCAAAATATCTCCATCGCTGTCCGAAACATAATCACTTCCTTCCTTGGCATTTGGGGAGATTTGATAGCGCCCCATGGTTCTGATTTGAAAATCCTGGGGCCCAGAGGACTCATTTAGCTTAGGTAAACTCGTAAAATATCCCACAGTTCCCTTTTCCAGGTAACTCTTAGGTGACGCCGAAGAAAACCCAAGTTTTCTGGTTTCAATGGCTAGGAAGGTCGAATTGAGGTAACTCTCGGGGGCATCCAAATTGACGAGTTGTTGTTCAATCTTCTCGGCGATCAGGGCTATTCCTTCAACTCCATTTTTAGACAACTTGTAATGGACTCCTTCCGTATAAATTGGATTTATTCTAGTGTTCGGCCCTAGATAAAAATTGCCACCAAGATTACGATTCTGATGAAACTGATCCACTGTGACGGATCCAGTCAGTACGTTCGTTAAAAAACTATTCGATTCTGTATCACCAAAGTTGAATACATCTCTAACAATCGTTTGAGAATCGGCACCTGGGGTCAGTTCTATGGCCCCTAACGAATCTGCCAAGACACCTTCGATGGACCAAAAATCCGCGTTCTCAATGAGGCCGAAGAGTGAAAACACCTTCCAACCACTTTTTTCTCGACCTTGCACATATGGAAATTCTTTTCTCAGAGCATCTTCAAAGGCCATTAGCTTCTCTGGAGTAGCATCGGTCGCCAAAGTTAGAAGACTATTGGAACGAAATATGTTCACATAATCATAATCTAACCGACTCTTATCAATTCCGACTCCACCTTTTTGCATCTTGAGATTCCATTGCGCATAGGCCCTTTCATCGTCCGATAACCTCTCGGAAGTGCCTTCAGTCCCGAAAGTCTGAGATTGATTTGAAAATTCCTTGTTCAAATAATCAAAGTCGAATCGTGTTTTATCGAACTCATTTCCACCTTTTTGAGCCATGAGGGCCCATTTCGCGTAGTATGCAAAAGTCCCTGCAGATTTTCCTATTAGAAAGACACGGATACCGTGAGCCTTAGCGTAGGCTTGGATAAAAGCGAACTCTCTGACCCGTGGAATATTGTTTGAGAGAGATAATCGGTATTCGTTTTTTTCTATCGAAGGGCTACCTGATTTTGCCTCATTCTGCATTCCGATTTTCAATCGACAAAGAGCGGTTTTCGCACTTCCAATATCGCCACCGTCAGAATTACCATAAACATGGCCCGCCATAAAGAAAACTGGCACAAGGAGACTCAATCGAAAACCCTCTGGCTTTCTTAGAAACGAAATTCTCTTCTTCATAAACTGTCCTTTCAAAAAAATCAAAATCTTCAGACTCTCATTGGATGAGACTTCAAAAAACATGCCATCCCACAGACCTGCATATGATGGCAGCCCCCCCCAGGGCTACCTCTTAATATCTGCAAGGTGTTGAAGTAATTGATGGCAAGATAGTGATGGACAATTTCTCGAATTTTGTTTCAAGGAACGCGGGGGGAGGATCTATCGTCGATCAATTGGAGCCAACATAAATTGCCAGACACTGAAAAGAAGTTCGACAGACTATTGGGTCTCCATCAGTGAACCTCTATGCGGTCTAATAAAGAAAAATGACCGGAGATAGAGATCACTTTATGTTATGAGCACCAAGTAAGAGTTAAGATTAAAAATAACAAATCCATTTAAAACAGATTTAATTGACTACAGGAAGAGCAAAATCAATGGACGACTTTGAAAAATCGTAGTTTTTTACCGACCTGCTAATTATAGACTGTTAAAAGCTAAATCTAGCCGAGCATATAACTCGGCACTATAATTCAGTTTATTAATATGTGGCCACTCACAAAATCTATTCCGATTTGCCGGAAATTGTGTGGCGAAGTTAAATTTTTTGAGCTGTTGAGGCCCAATTTTGAACCTTAGCACGAACAATCAAATCCAGTCCCGCCCTCACAGTTTAGTGTCATTGATGGTTCATCTTTAGTAATTTATTCCCATCGTCGATGGCGTCCTCAAAGCTATTGGTGTTTTGGGCCTGGCAAGGAAATAGCACACAACCAACTAAACAAACAGTACTCATATCACTGGGAAATCAATCCCCGTAAAAGACTTGTATGTTCAAGGGAGATTCTATGTTCAAGTGTCTAGTTCTAACTTTTACTATCTTTTTATTTGCTGGCAACTCATTTGCCGCGAAGGTTCGTTCTGCACGAATGGATCAGTCGAACACGCATATTCTTATCGACGTGACTTATGCCGGGGGATGCAGCGAACACAAGTTTGCCCTCAAGCTTGACGACCATTGCTTGGAATCTTCCCCTGTTCAATGCACCGCCGAATTGGTGGAATCCACTAACGATGGGTGTGAAGCCTTGATCGGTGAGACCATTTCGATCTCTCTGGAAGAGGCCGGCCTGAATGATCCTTATTTTGCTGGCGCGAGCTTAACTATTTTGGGTGATCTTGATTGGCAAACCAATAAACCATCTTCCGTTCAAGTAACACTTCCCTAACTATCCATAAACTTTTCATTGGAGGCCTGCAGCAACAATTCCAGGCGATCTCCTCCCGCAATGATGCAGAGTTAGATAGCATTACAACCACCAATCTGCCGTTCGGAAAGTTCAACCAGATCTTTGCTAACGAGCCTTTGCTCGCATAAAAACCGAGGCGGCATTGGCTCAGTCAAGCAATCGACAGCCAAGGTCCCCTCACGTCTCAAGAAAAAATGGTACATTTTAATCCGTCATCCGTAGTGCCCATGCGCCCGTCACTCCGCCGAATCTGGTACACTTTCAACTCTCCCCCTTCACCGTATTTCTCATTTCGTTTGAGGAGTCGGTTTTTGCTCGCCAGCTTCGACCGCGAAAGGCAACGGTGGCTCACTCGAAAGAACACATTGAAAATGAGTGGACCGAGCGCAATAGGGATTGAAGGCTCGATTGAAATCAATATTAATTTCCTTTTGTTGAGGCGAACTGAGTTCAATCTCAATATTGCGCCCGCCACCATAGGTGGTCTTGGCACTAGTGGCATCACGAAAAAAAAGTAATAAAAGTTTTAATGGCGCTTTGGAGTCTGGGGAGAAAACTTTCATACGGCCTTGGTGACCATTATATTTAAAATCAACATAGCCAATTTCATTATAGGCGCGCGACTCTCCCCCTGATGTCTTAAGTTTGACGATCACGGGAGATGGGTGTTTCTCGAGAGTTCCGATCACAACCGCCTTGCTATCATAGGGATAAAAGTTCAGACCTGTAAAATCCAACTGGGCTGGAGAGATGGGGTCATGAATATAGAGCTTGTGTCTACCATCGGTGAGTTTTCCCGCGCGAACGAGCCTTCCATCGGATAGTTTCCATTTTTGCTCCATATTAAGATCAATTTTCCGTTTATCCTCGAGCGTGAGCATAAGTGATTGCTTGAATTCAACGGCAATTCCTTTGGACTCAGAGGTTTTTGACCACTTCACTTGGCCGGCCCGTTGGCCGAGTGCCAAATAGATTTTATCACCTTCACTCAGGTATACGGTGTCCGTAACATTTAAAAAAGATTCTTCTGAATTTTTCAATTCATTACTCATGGAGCTGACCCATTCTTTCCATTCAGACTCCGGCGTCGCGAAAGCTAAATTGCCAAACGACAACTGAATTACTACCAATTGTACCGCAAGAATTATTCGAAGATTCAGCTGTTTCATACAAACACATCCTTTATTAAACTATTATAAGCATCGAGTGCGGCGAACTAGAAATGAAACTGAAGCAAAATGACGCTGAGCTAAATGGCTTCAAGAAACTAAACACAATTTCTTTAAACGTGAGCCAGGAATTGCCGGCAGTTTTTCCAACCGCTGTCAGTGTTTGGATGACCAAAACGCCATTAGAAGAGGAGGTGGGCTCATCTTTAAAAGGAAAGGCCGACAATTCTCCGGATCTAAAAGTAACAGTTCATTGGATGACGAACCCCGCAAAGTCGGATCTGGCAAAGGCCACCGAATTTTTATCGAGATGCCTAAGTGTGGATAATAGGAGTATTCTTCATTTGAGAATTTTATAAGCCACATCCCTATCAGATCTCGCAGCAAAAGCGGTGTTGCCAGTACTTAGTTAAGTCCCGTCGGCGCCCTATTTTTCGAAGAAGTTTACTGATTCGCCCAATTCAAAAAGCGTGGGGCCATAACAAGTTTATCTATATGCAACCTCGAATACCTTTTAAAGGAGAAATCAGCTGACACAATTTGGCCGAGTTTTGAAATTATTTGGAGCCAATAGAACTTTCAGATTTTTTAGTGCGTTTATGTTATGTCTTAGGTGCTAAAAAATGGGAGCACAAATGAAACAAATTATCTTTTCTCTCCTGATATTAGTCTCTTACTCGACCTCTTATGCAACTGATATATACTTTTCTCAAGATCGAATGGATCGCTTTTCCTGCGTGATCGCTCATTCAATCCAAGAAGCTTATCCGAACAAATCCCTAAGTGACTTCAGATTAGAGATTTTCCATATTTTAAGAAGAGAAATTTCCCCTTGGGTTGATGCCTACCCTATTCCTGCTGGTATTTCTCTGCCGGCACTAGTAGAAAAACTGACTGGTCTTCCCGGCTTTCCGATGGATCGTTCTGAGTACTATATTCCAAATGCTTTTATCCTTTACGGAAATCCCAAAAAGGAGCTCAACCAGCCGTTTGAAAATTACTTTGCCTCTTTTATTCACTTGGCCAGAACTCGACACATTGCTTTTTTAAACGGAGAAGAGAAAAAATTCCGTTTGAGAGATGAAACGAATTTAATTCAGCAGATCCAAGACCACTTGGGTTACGTTGCAAATCATTCCTTTCCCTATCTTGACAGTAATGGTTTGCCCATTGAACAAAAACAAGAGGGATTAAAAGAGGAGGATCGCTATAAGCTTGTCATCGGCAACCCTCATCATAAAAAATTCAACCAGTTTGTTTCCGAATCTCAAAGCTATAATCACTTTTCATCTCCTCTCTTTATTTGGCTCATTGACCAGAAGAATTTTTCAGTTACTCCAGAGGAGCTTTTTGACAAAGCCCTAGAGATTTATAGTGATCCCATTGTTGCTCTTGGTGTGATCGCTTGGATATTTAGTGGCGATGCCCTAACAGTCGATCGTCGAACGTCGTCTGTTGTCTCCTATAAAGTCGAAAAAATTATCGAAGGTGCCGATATTCCAGGTTTTCAATACCATTTTTGGGGTTACCTTACACAAGGCCTTATTGGAAACACGGCGCGGGTTAAGACGCTTGCCTACCTGTATGAAAACATTTATCAGAACGACATTGCTGATTGGACCATTGATGCATTAGCGCTGAAATTTGCAGATCGCATTCGCACCATAATCAACAATCCTTCAACGTGTGGAACAGTGACGATTTCAAAGTAAAATAAATTAGCTCCTTCGGTTTGTTCCAAATTCGTCAAGTACCATTTTTTACCATTGAATCACTTCGAATCATGAAATCGCAGGAGGCTAGGATCGATTCCTCACCTCTGCCCTTTACTAGGGAATTTCGGGAGTTCTCGCAACTCCATACTATGGCTTGAATCCGGCTTTTGGATTACTCCGCTTCGATGGTCTTAAAGTATCGCTTTAGCGAATCATAAAGAGTAGCAAATATCTGAGGGTCGTCTAGGCCCTTAAGCATACCGTAGAATCCTTCATGAGCCATAACGACAAAGTACGCTACTTGTTTAGTGTTGATTTCGGGTTTTAAAGAACCATTTTTCTTAGCTCGTCTAAGATGTCGCTCCAATTCATCAATCCATAAATTCAGCGCAGACTGAAGGCGCCTTTTAAAGCCCTTATCTACTGGAGCCATTTCTTGAACTAAGTTATTGAGGGGACATCCTAGCTTCAAATGCTCTGGCTCACATCCGCCGATCAAGGTTTTCATTTGCGCCAAAATTCCATCGAGAGGGTTTTCGTACTTTTCCAAAGGAGTGATCCAACGATCTATGATCAAAGGTTTAATAACTTCATCAACCAGGGCGTAACCAAGATCATACTTGGTCGGGAACTGATGATAGAATGCGCCTTTGGTAAGGGAGGTCCTTTTTACAATATCATCAACGCTAACCCCCTGAAATCCCTTTGTGAAGACTTCAAAGAATGCTGCATCTAGAATCTCCTTTCTAGATTGCTGTAAATTGCGAGTTTTTGGGCCAGCTGATCTCGATTTCATATCAGAAATATACAACATTTTAAAATTCTTTACAACATACTAAATAGTATGTAAACTACATTAAGTAGTTCAGCTAGAACGAGATGACACTTGACTCAATTCAGAGAGGCGATTTTTGCAAGTTTACCTGTGAATGATTAGCAACCGATAAATATAAAATGCGATCAGCTGAAATTGGTCGCCAACAAGGAGGCATGATATGATCATCAAAATTTTAATCTGCTTGGGGATTCTTGTCTCTGTCTTAATTATTTACGCCTACACAACCGCTCCCAAAAGTTTGCCAATTTCGAGATCTATTCTAATCCAAGCTCCAGCAGAACAAGTATTTCCCTATGTCAACTCTCCAAGACGAATGCAAGAATGGAATCCTTTCACCGAAGGCGATCCGACTCTGAAGATGACTTACACGGGCCCAGAAGAGGGAACAGGCGCCGCTTCAGCGTGGGAAGGCAATTCCAATACAGGCAAAGGGCAAGCAACTATTGTGGAAGTGGAGTTGAATAAACGAGTCGCTGTGCGCCTGGATTTTAAAAAGCCATTTGATGTCACAAATTTCGGAGAATATCGCCTCGAAGCCAAAGGCTCCGCCACGGAGTTTACTTGGAGCATTGTTGAAACTGCGATGATTCCGCGTTTAATTTCACGTTTTGTCAATCTGGACAGAATCATCGGCGGACATTTTGAACGGGGTTTGCTAAAATTAAAGACGAAAGCAGAATCGAAACCGGTGAGCGGTAAATAAGGCAGTTCAGATAGAATAGCTGAGTTGTCAGTTTTGTGGGTACGGCGACAATATGGCCCCACCTTCTCGGTGAAGCGGCCAATCCAAGATTGCAAAGTGGGGCCGAAAACGCTGAACCCTAGAGTTGGCAGATCGCCACTTTCGGACTTTTTTATGGGGTGGAGACGAATGATTGAAATGAGTGTTTTAAGAGAAAAGTTGCAAAGGTCATTTGGCCTGTATGATGACTTGGTTCAAGACCTCAAAGAAGAAAATCTGAAATTAGATTTGGCTGGACTGCCCTCCAATACCATCGGTGAACAGCTTTGGTGTGTAATCGGTGCAAGGCAAAGCTATTTGAAGGCGATTCTTGCTGGTGGTTGGCAGGGCTTTGCATGTGGCTTAAAGAACACTGAAGATAAAGCTGCCGTTCAAGAACAACTTGCAGAATCCAAAACCGCATTTCTCGCAGCTCTTGGTAGCCTAGTATCACTAACGCCGATACAACAGTCCTTGATGTTTGATCTCATCGAGCATGAAGCTCAACATCACGGCCAGCTCGTTCGCTATTTGTACGGTCAGAAATTGCCCATTCCAGCGACGTGGAAGAAGCGATACAACTTGGATTGATGGAGTAACGATTCCGCCCATAGTTTTGCCAGCTACGCAGGATCAACAACAATCCTTTGCTTTCTCCAGTGAACCTTGTAGCCTCGAGAAATGGCGAGTGGGCGCTCTGCGACTTTACGTGGGACTCAACTGATTTGAGAACATTAAATAAGGATTAAAGATGAGTAAAGCGATTGAAAATTTGGTAGAGGCACAGAAGCTTGCAATGAAAATTCGCCCTGCAGTTGGTGGTTTTCCATATCTTGCCGAAGTCTTGCGACAGTCAGGAGTGACTCGAAATGTTTGGTCACTTCCTTCATGCCAGAGTCTATTTTTAACTAAAGATGGGCCCGTTGTTATGCAGGGAGTGCCGCTGGTGAGTGGTGCGGTGGACGTACCAAAGTTTAACCAAGAAGCCCTTATCCAAGCGCTGCGAGCTGATCAAGCCGGGAAAAGTACATTTCCTGAGTTTTTGGCGGCCACTTGGAAAGCAGGAGTCGTAAGTTATGATGTCGATTTTTCCAAGAGACTGGTCACATATTATGGCTGTGAAGGTGAAAAGTACGAAGAGGAATATCCAGCTGTGCAGGCTGAAATTAAGTAATAGACTGAGGATGTTTCGAGTTTGACCTACTTGAGTTCGCCTCCAGCAGCCAGTTTCCAAGATGAACTCTCTTCCGGTATTGTCGTTGAAAAAGTCGTAGATCCTGATTTTCAAAAGCGTGGTTTGGGTCAAACAGTCATGAAAGCTCTTATCGAGAAAGCACCAATGACCTGCATCCATTTGACTTCGACTTTTGGTAACAAAGCGTTTTATCACAAATTGGGCTTCAGATTTCACAAGTCAGCGATGGCTCTTTATCCCGAATCTTTCGGTCGCAGCCTTTATTTGGATTGGGACCGCGTCCCTGCATCAGGGGGTGGACAAATCAATCCACATGAGCAACACTGACATCATCGCTCAGGTGGTAATGGATAAGATCGAAAAGAAACTCGCCTATGCGCATTTTGATGAGCTGAAATCTGAACTTAAGAAAGCTTTAAATTTGGAGGGATTGCAGTGAATCCAGAAGTCGATAAATTTTTAAAGCAAACCAAGAAGTGGCAGAAGGAGATCGCAAAACTTCGAGCTATCGTTCTAAAGACAAAACTGGAAGAAAATCTTAAGTGGAATCTCCCCTGTTATAGTCACAACGGTAGCAATGTGGCCATCATCCAAACTTTCAAAGCCTATTTAGGAATGATGTTCTTCAGAGGCTCGCTCTTGAAAGACCCTAAAGGCGTTCTAATCTCCAACGGTCCGAACTCTCAGGCCGCACGCAGATTTGAATTCAGGTCCATTCAGGATATCGTAAAAATGGCACCAACCATTAAAGCTTACATTAGGGAAGCCATGGACATTGAGGAGTCCGGTCAGAAAGTAGAGTTTAAAAAGAAACCCGAACCATTGCCCGCTGAACTCAAAAAAGCCTTCGCTAAAAATCTGAAGCTAAAAGAGGCTTTCAATGCATTAACACCCGGGCGCCAAAGAGCCTATATCCTCTATTTTTCGAGCGCCAAGCAATCTTCAACCCGCTTATCACGGATCGAGAAGTGTACCCCAAGTATCCTTGGTGGAAAGGGTTTAAATGATCGTTGAGAACTGCTTGGAGGCGCCACAAAACACCGTGCCAATTTGGACTTTACTTGGACACTACAAGCTACGTGTGTAGTATCGAAGAGATAGGTCGGAGGGATTTCTGCCCCAAAATTCAGGGTGTGAGAACCCGGGGTCGCCCCCCAGAGTGATCGAGAATTTATTTATAAACAAGGAGGCCAAATGGCTAACTACGTCGATGGATTTGTAATCCCAATTAAAACTAAAAACCTGAAAGCCTACAAAAAAATGGCAAAGTGGGCTTGCGGTGTTTGGATGAAGCACGGAGCACTTAGTTACTACGAATGCTTCATGGATGATTTTTCAAAGTATGGAATGGGTTTCAAGAAAATGTGCCGCCTCAAATCCGGTGAGACTGCTGTATTTGCATTCATAGTTTATAAGTCCAAAGCCCATCGTAATCAGGTGAACAAGAAGGTCATGAAAGAAATGGGAGAATCTGCGCCCATGGAAATGCCCTTCGATATGAAACGCTTTGCGATGGCGGGATGTCGGGTGATGGTCAACTTTGAAAATTGATTTCTGTCGGCTCGAAATGGGATTTTTCTCATCAAGGCAAGTACTCCCAAAGACTCTTATCAAGATCGCAAAAATGAAAACCAATCAATGACTAGACAAGCTGGCACTTCTGAGCTGGAATTTCGGGCGCGCTCTGAAATCTCTCTAATTAATTCAACGAGTCTTTCGCGGACCCACTTTTGATCTTTGACAGAAAGAACCATGGGCCCAGTGTAATACAGGGACTCCTTCGACGGCTCCTCCATACTTTGCATTGCCTTTTGTCGCCACTGTAACTGTCTTGAAAAAATCCAGGGCGATTCGCTTTCCAAATGAGTACTTTGAATCGCCATTTTAAATTGCCCCGCTTCCCGCTTGCACATGCCATTCTTTACCAAAAATTGCAGAACATCGTTGACTCTCTCCAGACTGACTTGCATTGCATTGGCAATCTGCCTGGGAGATTGAAAGCCAGGAATGTCCGTCAACAAACGAATTGCGCTATAGTGCCAGTGAGAATAAAAGATGGCTTTAACCTCTTCCGTCAGCTGCATATCCTTCGAGACTCTATTTTTCACCTCCAATGTCTCCGTCTGCGCCGCGACTATTTTTGTTTTTAGATAGCGCTGATATTCTTTGTTTTCCGCATTATCAAACTGAACGAGCAATAGAAAGTAGTTCGTTTCAGCCTCATCCAAGGTCATAAACTTTGCCAATTTAAAAGCGTGATCAATTTTCAGAGACCGCGTCCCGCTGATGATCTGACTAATGAGAACGGTACTGACGTTGAGCTCAGTGGCCATTTGCTTCGGAATGCCACGACCACCTTTAGGTTGAGCTTGAATCCAAGACTTAAGCAAAGACAGAGTATTATCGAAAGAGAAAATCGCAAATGGCTTCATAGTTTGCAGACTGCTAACAATTCATTAAATTATTTGCAAATAAAATCTTTTATTTTGGCAATGCTCCTTGTAGGTTGCCCTCTATCAAAGGGGAAATTATGAATAAGCCATTAAGTCTGATTTATCTATTCTGCTTGAGTTTCATGACTATGCAATTGATTGGGTGTGCAAACCCCAAAGACGATTCGAAAAAACTACCCTACGGCGGAGTTGATGGTTCGGGCGGAAATCTCAGCTTCTTCGATCAGCAAAGTATGCAGGAATGGTTGGTTAATGAACATCCCTATTATGTTCGTGATCTGATTCATCGCCTTGAGCAAATTCGTAAGAATTCACCAAAAGATTTTGATCGTATTCCTAATAATTTACCATTGCGATTTTTAGGTGATTCGCCTGGTGAGGTACAAAAGATCGCCGACAAAGTGAGTTATCAAATTGTGTCTGGCTCCTGCCTTGGCACTAATGGCAAATGGGCAGATGCATCAGTGTCTGCTGATGGGCGAATTTGTTTTTCCTATCGCTCCTTTCAAAATCTCTCACTAGAAGACTTGGTTCGAAAGTTACTCACGATGACCATGCATGAATTGTCTCATCTACGCGGCTTTAGCGAGGAAGACGCCACTGCATGGCAATTGGCTTTTGAACGCACCTATCTAGGCGCTCAAACCATTTTGACTTTCAATCAAATACATCGGCAAAACAAGGACACCCTGGAGAAGTTGACTACTAAGATCTCATGGGCATTAGACACTCTTATTGATCGAAAATCCGATTCAAAGGAAAACGCTTGCAGGTACCTTGCCATGGCCGACGATCGAGCGTTCGATCTGTATCGCGGTTTAGCAAATAGCACTCCTTCCTTTATTGTAGACTATATCTTTGCAAAAGTAACTCGCCCCCTACATCAGGTAGAGGAAAACTGTCGCAAAAAGTCAGAACTCGAACTCGCAGATAGATTGGCTTCTATTCTTGGGTCACTCAATGGACTTGCCCTTAAGATTGAAGCTTATGAATCACCAATTTGTACTGGAGAGCTCTGTGTTGGCACTCGATTTACCAAAACCAGATATCTTGGGGACGTACTTTTAAGATGGCAGGCAAGAAAATCTGAATTTGTAAGTGGACGGCCTTATTCCATCGCCAATGTTGATAGTGTCACATGTCAGCTGATAGACATCACCGACAATAAAAGCGTCGAATTGAAGAAAAACGAACAAGGGCACTACAATCTAGAAGGTCTCTATCCTTCACAGGCGAAAGAAAATCCTATTTCTCTTATTGTCGCAGAATCTATTGATTCGTTTTCAGATTGCCCAGTTGAAGTGAGCGTAGAACTATCTCATCGCGGAGATGTTCAACTACTAAGTGGCACTGGCTTTTCTGCTAGTTCCCTGGGTATCCGAGGTCTTTTGACTCCAGACACAATGCGCGGAATCTCCGTGCAATTTGCCATAATGGACCCACAAACGAATCCTCCATCAAAGCGAGACGACGAGGCTTTTTCTCAAAATGATTTGCCTTACTACTTTCGCGATGTTTATTTCCATTCCATTCGCCGGGCTCCGAAAATCCTTAGAGAGTTTCAGCTAAACTGCCAATTGAACTAAACCCACACGGAGCTATAAGTGTCTGCTTATGGCTCCATTTAGACTATCCAAACAGACATTTTTCGATGCCCCAGATGCTTGAATCGTCCTCACCCGAACACGGTGACTGATTATTCGCACCTTAAACTGAACTCGTGATTTTTTCCTTCATACTGTATTCGTAGAAATGTACTGTTTGTCAGTCCACAATTCAGGACTGTTTCGATTTTATCGACTTCATTCTTACAGGTAAAAATATAAGTAGATCGGGTTCGCCCTGGGGGGTTCGCCCATGAATTCCTGTTTTCAAAACGCAGTTACGATTGAACCCTGGCGTCGCAATATCTACAAAGTCTACACTATCTAGTCTGAACTCTTTCACTGGGCGATTCCACGCAAGCGTATTGTCATCAATTTTAGCCGCTTGGTAATTCAACTTGATGGTCCAGGACTGCTTCGAAGCCAGCGATCTCTTTTCTTCTTGAGGAATCGAAGAACAAGAGACGAAGGCCATCCAACAAAAAGAAAGAAAAATCACCTGTAGTCCCACAGACTCCTCCAACTCGAGACATCTATTCGGCTTTTGGCCCTAACTTCTCTACTGCACCATGGTCCTAAAATTAAGAATTTTGGTATTCACCTCGCGTTAGTTCCGTATTGTTCGGGACAATAACCTATGCTAATTTCCGGTTCTTCTATTACCTTGAATTAACCGTCGGACATTCAAACATGCAAATCTTGATTCGCAAACCATATAACTCCAACTCCCTTGAAGAAGTGCTACAGTTCGCGAGCCTCAATGGAGTTAGACCCTATTACCCTGAATCATTGATCCGTCGATTTCTTACGGAGCTTTCCTCTTCGACAGACTTAATTGTTGACCTCTTTCAAGGTGAAAAACGAGTGGCGGTGGCTGTCTTGTTGGACCTAGTTGAGAACCCAAGCAAATCCGCGAATCTCGAGCTAATAGGATGCGTGAAAGAAATTGAATTCCAATCGGTTGTGAAAGCTGTTTTATTGGAATCAAGAAAGGTACTTCCAGCAACTCGATCAGGTATTCAAGTCGGTTTTCATGAGTCACTCATGCCGGACTCACTATTGTTGGAGTCCTTTGGTTACCTCCACCTTTACAATACCTATGAAATGAAGAGCAGTAACATTCGAATGCCTCGGCTGGACTTACCAGCAGGATACCATTGGCAGAAATTGAGCATGGAACGGTTTGATGAATATTACTCTGTCCTTTCAGAGTCCTTTAAAAATAACATTGAAACGAGTATTCCACCTCTTGAAAAAATGAAATTGTCCTTTGCCAATCAAAAAAGGGTTAACACAACTCTTTTTTTAAAAGATGATTCAATTATCGGCTTCACAAATATCTGTCCTGATGAATTAAATCCACAAGAAGGTGAAGTTCACCTGATTGGCTTATTGCCCGCACAGAGGGGCCAGGGGATTGGG
The DNA here is from genome assembly GCA_044374645.1 of Pseudobdellovibrionaceae bacterium. GTDB lineage: Bacteria > Bdellovibrionota > Bdellovibrionia > Bdellovibrionales > Bdellovibrionaceae > CAUJGP01. The sequence continues at coordinate 16,445 of JBILOD010000012.1, forward strand.
AAATATCTATTGGGACATGCAGTTGAAGAGCTTAGAACTCTTGGTTGTTTAAACCTGAAGCTGACCGTAGCTGCAGCCAATCAAATTGCCCTAGGCTTGTATGAGAAATTTGGATTTAAAATAGACCAGTACTATTCATCTTTTTATTCGGAATCTAGCATTAGTCCTCAAAACAATAAGTGAGTGCTATGGTTTCAACAGTTTTTTTGTCAGACAGTTTACCTACAGGAACCAGAATCACTGTCGTTTTTTATGATAAGTAAATCGCACCCAGGCCAGATCAGAATAGCTTTGAGTAATCATTTCTGAATGATTAATCAGTTCGAAAGGGTCTTCATCCTTTGGACTGGCTTTTTGAAATAACTGCTCTTTATCTACGAAAACTGCTGCATGCTCCATAATGAGGCCAAATGGGTAATGTGGGTGACCTTGATCTAGTTTGGAAACTTCAATTCTGTCAGGTGAAAGTAGGGAGTTGGACGATGACCAAACTACGATGATAGTTTCCTCCTCTATATTATCGACCTGAATGGTATTGTCTTTAAGCCAATCAAGCATCTCTTGTGCTGACGTTTTCCCATCCTCTATAGAGTTATTGAAATATGCGATTACCGTATTGAAGCAATTGATTTTAAAACTAGGACTAAGATCGGATGCTTTTTTCCCTAGGAGTTCTGAAACTATTGGTCTCATTCTTCAACAACCTCGAAATTTCATTTTGTTTGACTAAGAAATTTGCCGAGGTCCCCAGGCGTTGAAATTATAAAGTCTGCGCCTGCCTCTCGGTGCTCTTCAGCGGAACCATAACCCCAGGTGATACCGATTGACCTCATTCCCACTTTTTTTGCTCCGATTATGTCATGCTTACGATCACCAACCATAACAGTCTTGTCCGGATCAAGGGATTCGCTTTCAAGAATAAATTTGATGAGCTCACCCTTATCGCTTCTGACACCACTGAGTTCACTTCCATGCACAACTGAAAAATACTGACTCAAATTGAAATGTGAAATTATCTTTTTTGCAAAGACATGGGGCTTAGAAGTCGCCACATAATGTTTTTGCTTAATCTGAAGCTCCTGTAAGAGATCCGGTATTTCAGGATAAACTTCGTTTTCATACATCCCAATGTCGCTGAATCTTTCACGGTAGTGCTCGACAAGTGCAAGTACATCCTCGCGACTAGCATTTGGCACTAGCATTGGGAATGACTCGTAAAGCGGTGGTCCTATGCACCAAAATAGTTCTTCGAATGGAGGTGTCTGCTTTCCAAATTTTTCAAGTGCATATTGAATACATCGAATGATCCCAAACTTAGGATCAGTTAGAGTTCCATCAAGATCCCAAAGTACATTTTCTATAATCATATTTCTATCACCACTTCGTGATGAGAGCGCAACCTCGATGGGCACTGGTGCTCATAAGAAACATCATCCAGAAGAGTTCCATTCCAATCCCAAATAATGTGTTCTTTATCCATTAAAGCATTGTGAAGCTGATCAGTAAGACTAGTTTTCACTTTTAATCCTCGCTTCTTCAAGGTGCTTGTACCACTTTTGCTGCAGGGCTTTTTCAATATCAACATTCTGGCTTTTGGCAAACAGCAAAGTCATAGCCAAGACATCAGCAATTTCATCTTCGAAGTTTTTCTTTAAGTCGCTAACTGTAACTCCCTCGGTTCTAGCTCTTCCTGTTAACTTTAGATAAGCGGAGGCCAATTCGCCCAATTCTTCTTGAATTTTTATGAGATACCATTCCGGAGTTCTTTCAATCGAGAATCTTTTTGAATACAGATCGGAAATGGCGGTTAGGTTTTGAGTGAGATCCTGGATTTTCAAATTTGATCCTTTCAATTAGCTTGAATAACATCGAAATTCACCAACGACTCTGGTATAATTTGGACATTAGGTTTTTGACAACTCAAGTGCAAAACATAAATCTTTATCAAGAGACTTTCTGTTTTGCACGAACCAGGACGATGCAGAATCGGAATTTAGGGCTGAATGGGCCTACTGGTTATGAAGTATTTTTCAAACAACTTAACACATTCTTTGTACTTCACCGGCCTCTTCTCTCGGTCGGACGCTTCCGAGCCAAGATCCGGCGAACCAGAGGGACCCAACGATACCCACGGCACCGAAGACGAACGCGAGAGAATCAGTCGTTAATCGGCCACTCAGGTAGCTGTGAATCATCAGCAACGTAATCATCCCACCGGCTTTTGCTAACATGCTGACAAAACTCAAAAATGATGCGCGCTCTTTATTTGGCAGTTGGCTATTAAGTTCAGCTTTAAGAGCTGAACTTCCAAGGCAAAACAAGATCTCAATTCCCAAAAAAATAAATAACGATGAAATCGGACCCCGAACAAAAACGAGTAACACATTGAGAAGACCAAAGCCCAACAAACTGAGTGAATAAAAGCGAGGCCCTTGAACCCAAGGTCTATTACTCAAACTTGCAAATAAAAAGCCTCCACTCATAAGCCCAATTTGAAAAAGCGCATAATAGAATCCCAAACTCACTGTGTTCGTTGATGTCTCATTCATAAACCAGGCTTGCCAATAGAAGAACAAAGGCTGCGTTATTACTTCCAATACAATGAAACTCATTGTGAGATTTAAAAGATGTTTGTGTGTGAGCGTCTTGGCGGCCCCACGGGAAGAGCGGATAAAGGCCACGAGCTTTGGAACACTCGAGTGAGCCATATGCCGCTCGTCCCTAGGTGCGAAGAAAATGAGCCACAAAGCAATTAGAGCAAAAATGCCAACTGAGTATAGATAGGGGCTATTAAGGCTTTTTGAAGAGAGGAATCCACCCACAACTCCGGCAAACATAACACCGATACTTACAAACGAAGTTCTCAGATGATAAAACCGGTGCAACAATGACTTATCGTTTTCAATTTTTAGATGTTCAATGGCATAGGCATCAAACGCACCTGACCATAGCGAGAGGGTCAAGGCCAAGAGAATTTCAGCAAATGCAAAGTCGAAAAAACTGTGTGCCGAATAGAAACACCAAAAGGTCAATGCACCAACAGCTACAGACAACAAGAGACAGAATCGCCGCCCCCAATGATCGGCAACAAACCCAGTCGGGAACTCGAATACCAGCATCATGCTAGATTGAAGCAGTTTTAGAATTGCAACATCAGCCAGCCCCACTCCACGGGATATCAGGTAAGGAACAAAAACAGCTCCAAACAGGTTGCGTCCGCCTTGAAATACAGTGTCGAGTAGTAAAAAGGTTTTCATCATGGTTCGGTCCTCGGCGTGATAATAAATGCCATTGGATTTTTTAAGGGAGAGAACTCTTGCTCGGCACCCCATGGCTGGAGGAGCGCCTTAACACTTTGGAAAAATTGAATTAGTCCTTCATTAGATTCCATTTGATTGACTGTTAGATCCCGCGCTAATCCTAAGAATTTAGATTGGGTTCCCGATGAAAAATAACGATTTTTATTCAGGAATCGCCCGGAATGATGGGTGCGTTGATATACCAGGTTTTTTATCTGCAGTTCAATTTGTTTTGGGAAAATTTGGTTAGTGATACTTGTTTTAAGGTCAAGAATACCAAATCGGTAGAAGAGCTCCTTTATTATTTCACCCATTCGAACGATAAAGAGAACTGGATCTTTATCCTTCAGTTCCGAAATTTCCGTTTCCCAGTGATACAGTAGAAAATAGGTTTCACTCACAAAGTGCTCATGATCAAAGTCACAAGCTTGGGATAAAAAGTTCGACCTTTGAAAAGTGAGCAGACCATTTGCTGCTGATTTGATTTTTCCCTCGTTCGCAGTCTTCAAAAGCCCAGATCCGTGCGCAATTGCATTAGAGGTTTCTGGATCGAGTGCCTCCGGTTGTTCAAGAATCTTTTGAACTTGGAAACCTCGAATGTGAGCTCCGATCAGATTCTGATCTATATGGATGTGGGACAAGATCTCAAAATCATAGTCTGTATCTGTAAAAACAATGACATCTAAGTCTGAGTTCGTTCGGTAAAAATCGGTATTTCTCGACCCACAGAGAAAGCAGGCTTTGACCGCGTCTCGCTCAATGTCGACTTCTTCGAGAGCCGATAGAATAAAGGTGAGAATGTTTTTGTTAGACATGATCCGCCTTTGAGTCGATAACTCGTTGAAGCTG